>JAFQYI010000190.1 GCA_017406505.1 bacterium | reverse complement strand
TTATCTCCCCTCACACACCAAAGTATGAAACAAAATAAAATATATGACACTTATTGAAATTTTAGAAAATAAGAAAATTATGCAGTCATACAACCTTTTAAAAATTCTATGGTTTTGACTTTATTTTCAAACAAAAATTTGAGAAAATTAACATAATTAATATCGTGTGAAGATATTGTCAAATTAATTTCAAATCCGTCAGAACAAAAAGGTTCATAATCATATACAACATAACTGTTGTATTTGCTTTTCCATTCTTTTTTATCTATTCGACAATTATTTTCAATAGATGTTCTTTCAAGCCAATCTAACAGTTCTCTGTTAATATTCTTGAATTCTGTAGCATATCTTTCATTTGTATCTCTAGAATATTGAACAGACATATATTTTTCCCCCCCTCTCTCTGACATATTGAGTTTAACCGTTTTTTTAGATGTAAAAAATAGACTTATGTATAGTTTTTTTATTGTACATAAGTATTGTTTTAAAACTACTATTTATAAGGATATTCAAATCATATAAAGATTATATTAAAATTAGCAATTTTTAAAATTATTCGTTTTATAATAATCAAAAGAATTTATTGAAAGGATTAATATGGAAAAATCAGTTAATGATATAATATTAAAATTAAAAGATGCAGATAATAAGAATAAAAATATATTAGAAAATGAATTAGTAAATATTGGAAGTCATGCAATTCCAGAACTTGTTAAAAATTTATCTGTAGTTAGTGGAAGTGTAAGAGGAATTATTGCGATGACTCTTATTAGAATTGGCAGACCTGCTGTTGATATTTTAAAAGAAGCTGCAATAGTTAATAAAGATTTAAAATGGATAGCTAAGTATTTAATTAAAGAAATTAATTTAGCTGCTTAATTAATATTAATTTATAAAAATATAAATAGTATTGATTTTCATTTATATTGTTGATACTGTAATAATGTAAAAAGAAATCGGGACGTAGCGCAGTTTGGTAGCGCACCTGCTTTGGGAGCAGGGGGTCGCAGGTTCAAATCCTGTCGTCCCGATTTTTTTATGGTTATAAAATTTTTCAAAAGAGGTTATTGTTATCAATAAAGTTTCCGTTATCATTCCTGTTTATAATAAAGAAATCTATCTTAAACAATGTTTAAATAGTATTGTCAGTCAATCGTATAATGATTTAGAAATTATTTGTATTAATGACAATTCTCAAGATAAATCTTTAGATATATTAAAATCTTTTGAAAAAAATGATAATAGAATAAAAATAATAAATAATGATACAAATGTAGGTTCAGCTATTGCTAGAAATATCGGTATGGATTATGCTTCCGGTAAGTATGTATATTTTCTTGATGCTGATGATTATCTTGATTTTAAATATATTGAATGTATGGTCAATACAATAGAAGATAAAAATTGTGATATAGTTTGCAATTTATCAATTCGTTCTGTTTTAAATGGAAAATATACCTCTTCAAGATTACCGAATTTTCAAAAAGATGATTTTTTAGGATTTCAAGATAAATATACTACAATACATACTTTTCCTGGGGTAATATGGATGAGAATGTATAAAAAATCATTTTTTGACAGATATAAAATAAGATTTTGTAATATTCATACTGATGATGTTTATTTTAATACTATAAGCACTTTATATTCAGAATATACTTATATTTTTTATGGGGAATATTATTATTATGTAATAGATAATCTTAGTATGACGGGTGTCATAGATTCTTTAAACAGAAAAGATTATGAACATATTAAAGCTTACGATAGAATATATGACTATTTAAAAAGTCATAATATGAAAGAGGATAAATTAAAATTATTTTGTGTATATCCTTTTTTCAAAGTAGATACACAAGATAAATTTGATTATTATAAGCAATTTTTTGAAAAAATAAAAGAAGATTTTTATAAAAATGAAATAATATATAATGACTTAGAGAAATTTTTTGCATATAGCATATTAAACTCTAATAATTATGAATTTTATATAAATAATTACAATAAAGTTGTTACTATAGGTTTTATAAAATCAGGTAAAAAACAATGAACGATTTAATTTCAATAATAATTCCAGTAAGGAACGGAGAAAAATATTTATCTCAATGCATTGAGAGTATTATTCAACAAGAAATGAATACAGAAATAATAGTTGTAGATGATTTTTCTGATGATAGTACTGTCGAAATTGCAAAAAAATACAATTGCCTGATTGTCAAACATGATATTCAAAAAGGACAAGTTGCAGGGAAAAATAGTGGGCTTAAAGCTGCCAAGGGAAAATACATATTATTTCAAGATTATGATGATATTATGAATAAAAGTGTTCTTAAAAAATTATATAAAGAACTTATTGAAAATAATGATTGTGCAGCTATTGAGGCTAAAATACAAGATTTTTATACTCCTGAACTTTCTGTTGAAGAAAGAAATAAAATAATAATAAGAAAAGAGCCATATTGGGGATTATTTACCGGTGCAATACTCATGAAAAAAGATATTTTTGATACAATTGGGCTATTTGATGAAAAATTTCAAGCATGTGAAATTATAGATTGGCAATCAAAAATGAACTCGTTTGGATTAAAAATTAAAAAAACAGATATAATTTCGGTTAATAGAAGAATTCACTTAACCAACTATGGGCGAATGAATAAAAATAATGAATATAAGGATTATGCAGCAATATTGCGAGCAAAATTTAAAAAAGAATCTTTTAAGCATGAATAAAATATTTTAATATATAAATAGGAAAAATAAATAATGAAAGTATCAGTAATTATTCCAACATATAATTGTGAGAGATTTTTACAAGAAAGTATTGGAAGTCTGTTAAAGCAAACTTTTACAGATTTTGAAATTATTGTTGTTGATAATAAATCTACAGATAATACAGTAAAAAAAATTAAAGATTTTATGACCCAAGACTCAAAAATATCTTTAATAGAACTTGAAAAAAATTATAAGCAAGGAATAGCTAGAAATATTGGAGTTGAAAAAGCACAAGGTGAATACATAATGTTTGTTGATGGAGATGACAAAGTTTCTCCTGATTTTATTGAAAAAATGTATAATAAAATTTCAACAGATAATGCAGACATAACTATTTGCAGATGGGCACCATTTGATAATCGCACAGGAAAAATAAATTATAAGCATGGATTTGCAAATTTCCATAGACTTCCTGAAAAATATAAAACAGAAAGTTTTACTTGGAGAGACATCAAAGATGAAGTTTATTCTCAAAGTAATGTACCTTGGGATAAAATTTATAAAAAATCTTTTTTATTAGAAAAAGATATAAAATTTCCAGGAGGAATGTTTTTTGAAGATAATGTATTTTCTTTTGATGCGTTAATGAAAGCAACAAAAATAACAATAGTAGATGAATGTCTTATATATTACAGAGTTAATAGAAAACAAGCTGTTACTGCAAGATGTGATGAAACGTTTTTTGATTATATTAAAACCTTTACAAAAATCAAAGAAAATTTAGAAAAACAGAATTTGTATGAAGAAATGAAATATAATTTTATTAATTATAAAGTACGTTCTTTATTTTGGTGGTGGAAAAAAATTAATTTTAAATATAAAAAGAAATTTTTTGAAATAATAAAAAAAGATTTTTTAAATATGTACAATAATGAATTATTAACAATACCTGACAAAAGGGGTATTTGGACTAAAACATTTTTTTTAATAAATAGGGTTTTAGATAATAATTTTTTTGAGTATTTGTTATATCTATACTGGGATAGAATATATAGAGTTGAAATTGGTATCGATTATAGAACGGTTGTTATCCTATCAAATTTTCAATTTTGGTATAATAATTATGATGATAAACGTGTTTTTTTCGATTAATAATAAAAGGTTAAAAATAAATGAAAAAAATAATAATTATAGTAATAATATTTTTATGTGTATGCAATCAAATATATGCAAAAAATATTTTAGAGGATAAAACAATGGAAAAATTAATTAATAAAGAGAGATTACAAGCAAATTTTATAAAATATGCAAAAATTGATACTGGTTCTGATTCAGTAAAAGCAGAATTACAAATTCCAAGTACAGATAAGCAAAAAAATTTAGCAATAGTAATCGCAAAAGATTTAGAACAATTAGGATTAAAGAATGTAAATATAGACAAACACTATATTGTTACAGCAGATTTTCCTTCCAATAGAGAAAATATGCCAATAATAGCTCTTTTTGCACATATGGATACAAGCAGTGATGTTTCAACAGGTCCTGTTAATCCTCAAATTCATAATTATACAGGTGGGGATATAGTACTAAAGAATAATATAATAATAAAGTCAGAAGATTTAAAAAATGAGATAGGCAATAAGGTTATAACATCAGATGGAACAACTCTTTTAGGAGCTGATGACAAAGCAGGTATAGCAGAAATTATTGAAGCAATAAATGTTCTTATTGAAAATCCATCGATTATAAGACCAGAAATAAAATTGGTATTTACTCCTGATGAAGAAACAGGAATGGGAACAACGGTTTTTGATGCAGAGAATTTTAATGCAGATTTGGCATATACAGTTGATGGAAGTGCTCCTCAAGAACTTGATACGGAAACATTTAATGCATATAATCCGGAGATTACAATTACTGGAAAAGTTGTACACTGTGGTTATGCATACAATAAAATGATAAATTCATTAGAAGTTGCAAATGAATTCTTATCAAAGTTACCCAAAGATGAAACTCCTGCAAAAACAAAAGGACGACAAGGCTATTATTATATAGATGAAATAAAAGGAACAGGAGAAAGAACAATAATAAAAATGCTTGTTCGTGATTTTGATTACAATCAAGCAAAAAAGCGGATAGACTTTCTTGAAAAAACATTAAAAGAAATTGAAAAGAAACATAATGGTGTGATTATTGATTTTAAGCCCAAAATGAGATATCTGAATATGAAAGAAAAACTACAAGAATTTCCGGAAGTTATTACCTATGCTGAAGAAGGAATAAAAAGAAGTGGTCTAAATCCAAAGCAAAATTCAGTAAGAGGAGGAACAGATGGTTCAGCATTAACTTTACGAGGATTATTAACACCAAATTTAGGAGCTGGAGGAGAAAATTTTCATTCTCAGACTGAATTTGTATCAGTAGAAACAATGACAAAATGCTGTGAAAATATTTTAAATATTTTATCTGTTTGGGTTGAACATTCTGAAGAAATTATGCCAAAAATTTTAGAAAGAAGAAAATAAGTTAAGCAACTTCAAGTTACAATTAACAAAGTAAGCACCTGGTATAAAAAAATTATATTTTTATAAAATTTATATACTATTAGATAATTTTGAAATTATTTACTTTTTTTATTTCTTTTTTTACTAAAATCGACATGCAATTGTTGTTTAACATTTTCTATTGAAATTTTAGCCAAAGGTTTTCTTGTTACCCTATCGTAAAATACCAACCAATGAGCTCGTTTAGGGTCGTCTACAGCAAAATATAATTTTCCGGAAACTTTTGTACCTCTTTTCATCTTTGAAAACGGCATTGCATCTTTATAAAATAATGAGGGATAAAATTTTCTTTGCATATCATTTACAACAGCAATATCAAATGCAGAAAAATCTTGCTCTGATGTATTTGTAATATCCATTGTTAATTGTAATGTATTTCTTATACCAAAAGGGTCTTTTACTAACCATATATCTTTTATATTTACATCAAGTCCATCATATAAAATTTCTTCTTGTTTAAAAGCGTCTTTATGCATTACAGGCAGCTCAATATCAGATTGAATAACAACTTTAATTTCATCTCCACGTGAAATTAATACACCTTTGCCTTTTCTGATTAAACTTAACCCCAACCCCATTACAGCACCTGCAGCCAATCCACCCATAATAGTATAACCATGACTTGCAATGGCAGCTTCAAGGCCTAAAAGATTTAATGCAGTTACACCTCCAACTAAACTTCCTGTAACTGTATATGCCGTATCAATGCCTATTGCTTTTGCAACAGCTTTTGGGGCTGAATTTTTTGTTGTCATTGTTGCATCTATCGGAATTTCTCTGCCATCAGGAGTTATTAAAGAATCAAATTTAACTTCAATCCAACCATCTCGACCTCCTCTTTTTTCGTCAGTAATATTTCTTACCGTTCCATGAGCAATGGTTCCTATAGGTAAGAGGATTCCTCCATTACCCTCTACATTATTAGAAATTTCTGCAAAAAACTCATCACCTTCCATCGTTGTTCCTCCTTGTAAAACTTGAGAAACAACCATTTTAACAACATCTTTCGACTCTATTTTATCTTTCTTTCCTGTAAAGATTTTTTCTTGCTTTGATGTGTCAGGTGTATCCGTAATTTCTGCGTGCCCCTTCCATACATCTGCAAAAACAGGCAAAGCGAATTCTTGAAGAACAGAAAATATCAATATTAATCCCAAAATTTTCTTCATATACTGCCTTTTTAAATTTAAAAGGATTTTTATTAATCAGATTTTTTTTCAGCTTTTCTTTTATTGTAATCTTCTAAAAATCCAGTATCGAACTTTCCTTGTGAGAAAACAGGATCCTCAATTAATTCTTGATAAAAAGGTAAAGTAGTTTTAACTCCTGTAATAACATATTCTTTTAATGCTCTATACATTCTTCTTCTTGCCTGTTCTCTATTAGGAGCCCAACACATAACTTTACTTATCATAGAATCATAATAAGGAGGTATTGAATATCCTGAATAAACATGAGAATCGACTCTTACGCCAAAACCACCAGGAGCAACGTATCCATTAATTTGTCCTGCAGCCGGTAAAAAGTTTTTATCAGGGTCTTCAGCATTGATACGACATTCAATAGCATGTCCTTTTAATTCAATATCTCTTTGAGCTACAGATATTGATTTTCCTGCAGCTATATTAATTTGTTCTCTTACAATATCCACATTAGAAATCATTTCAGTTATGCCATGTTCAACCTGTAGACGTGTATTCATCTCCATGAAATAAAAATTATTATTTTTATCAAGTAAAAATTCAACTGTACCAACACCTTCATATTTAACAGCTTTAGCAGCTTTTACAGCAGTACGACCTAATTTTTCCCTAATTTTTTCGCTAACAGCAGGAGATGGAGCCTCTTCTATTAATTTTTGATGGCGTCTTTGAATAGAACAATCTCTTTCTCCCAAATAGACAACATTTCCAAATCTGTCTGCCAAAATTTGAACTTCGATATGTCTTGGATTTACGAGATATTTTTCAATATAAACAGCAGGGTTTCCAAAAAATTTTTGAGCTTCTGTTTTACATAAAATAATGCTTTCTTCAAGTTCATTTTCTTTATGAACAATACGCATACCCTTACCGCCACCACCGGCAGTAGCCTTAACAATAACAGGATAACCTACTTTTTTACAAAACTTCTTTGCTTTGTTGATATCATCAACAATACCCATTCCCGGAGTAATCGGAATATCTTTGTCTTGCATTGTAGCTCTGGCTTGAGCTTTATCCCCCATTTTTCTTATGGCATCTCCAGATGGTCCTATAAACTTAATACCATGTTGTTCACAAATATCAGCGAAATCAGCCCTTTCTGACATAAATCCATACCCGGGATGAATTGCATCAGCCCCGGATATTAAAGCTGTAGATATGATTGCAGGAATGTTTAAATAACTTTTTGAACTTTCAGCCGGTCCGATACAATAAGCCTCTGTTGCCAAACTTACGTGTAAGGAATCAGCATCTGCTTCAGAATAAACAGCGACTGTCGGAATACCTATTTCACGACATGCTCTTATAACCCTTACGGCAACTTCTCCTCTGTTAGCTATCAAAACTTTTTTAAACATATATCTACCCTTAATAATATTTTGCACTATTTTTGATAAAAATCAAATAAGTGCAAAATATTGTAAATTGATTTAAACTATTCTACATACATTAAAACTTGTCCGTATTCAACAGGCTTACCGTTTTCAACACAAATTTTTGTTATTTTACCGGCAGTTTCGGACTCAATTTTATTCATTAATTTCATTGCTTCAATTATGCAGACAACTTGACCTTTAGAAATAGTATCTCCGACTTTTACAAAAGGTGCTTCATCAGCAGCAGGTGCAGCATAAAATGTACCTACCATAGGAGAAGTAATAGGCGTTCCTTTTGGTTCATCGTTTTTCACATCATCTGTAACAACAGGTACTGATGAAGTTTGTTGAACAATTGGAGTTGGCTGAATACACTGTTGAACAGGCATGATGTCAGCAGCAATTTGTTTAAAATCTTTATCTCGTTTTATAACAATTGCTTCTTCGCCATTTTCAAGTGTAATTTCAGTTAAGTCATTGTCTGCTAAAATTTTTGCAAGTTTTTTAATATAATCTGTTTCAAAATTCATAATTTTACCTATACTCTGCCGAGATATTCATTTGTTCTGGTATCTAGTCTAATTACATCACCGTTCATAACCAAGAAAGGAACTTGAACAACGGCACCTGTTTCTAATGTAGCAGGTTTTGTTCCACCTTGAGAAGTATTACCTCTTTCAGAAGGTGGAGTATCAACGACTGTTAAATCAACATGATTAGGAATATCCACCCCAATTACACTTCCGTCATGGAGTAAAACCATAACATTCATATTTTCTTTAAGGTATTTAATACCATCACCGATTTGAGAAGCAGAAATATTCATTTGTTCATAGGATTCCAAATCCATCATGACATAATCATTACCTTCTTTATAGAGATATTGCATTTCTTTTTTATCAAGAGATGCTTTTGCAACTTTTTCGCCTGCTCTAAAGGTACGTTCAAGTACTTTACCAGTTTCAACATTTTTGAGGGTAGTTCTGACAAATGCAGCACCTTTTCCCGGTTTTACGTGTAAAAACTCAACTACAGACCAAAGACCATTGTCTAATTCAATTGTTAAACCTGTTTTTAAATCATTTACAGAAATCATTAATTTATCCTTTATTACTATGCTAAAAAATAATAACATAAAATTTATAATACAAGCAACAAAAAAAATTATTATTTACAATAATATTCTTAATAAAAATATTAAGGATAATTTTGTAAAAATTTTGTTGATAAAATTTTAGTTTTACGTTAATATAATAAAGCCGTGTTCCGCGGGGAATTGCAATCTCTTGACTCGAAGTTTATGCGAGGCGCAGAGCCTGTTGTGAGGAATATGTGGTTACGGTGGACAATATATTAATCGTTGATATTATTGACAGTTATGGCGAAAGCCTTTGAACCGTGTCAGGGTGGGAACACAGCAGCACTAAGGAGTGCCTTTCGGGTGTAATTGCCCATAATGGAGAAAAATATATTGAAAACCGTAGGTATTTGTTTCGATAGACAGTGACACGGCTCTTATTTTTTATTTTAAAATTAGCTTTCATATAGAAAAAACTAAAGTCTATAAAAAATATCAGTTTCTGTTACTTCTGTTTTATTATCTTATTATCAACCTAAAACATCAAAACTCATGAATCTCAATTTAGATATCATTTAAATAAATAAATAAATCTACGGTATTTCGTATTTGAATCATATATTTTTATAAAATTATATGTCATGGTTATTTTTGTTCTATTTCATCACGTTTAAACACTATTAGAACAATAGTAAATGACTCCTGCATTATACAGGAGTCATTTACTATTGTTCTTTTATTCTATTTATCTATACATTGCTTCAATTAAATCATTGTATTTCTCATATACTGCATTTTTCTTAATTTTGGCTGTCATTGTCATAAGTCCGTTTTCCGGTGTAAAGGCTTCTTCTACAAATGCTATATTAGCTATCCTTTCGTGTGCTCTAAATGATTTATTGTTTTGCATAATTTCTTTTAAATTATTCATAACAGCTTTTTTTAATTCTACACTCTCTTGTATATTCGATACATCTATTCCTTTTTGCTTTGCATAATTTTTTATTTCTTCCATATCTGGTACAATTAATGCTGAAAGTGTATTCTTATCTTGTCCCGCTAATACTATTTGCTTTACAAACGGACTGGTCATACAAGATGCTTCTATTGCATCAGGTTCTATATTTTCTCCGTTTGAAAGAACTATAATATCTTTTGCTCTGCCTGTTAATACTAGACAATTATCATCCGTAAACCAACCTATATCACCTGTTATGAAAAATCCGTTTGAAAGAAGAACCTTTTGTGTTGCTTCTTTATCGTTATAATAACCTTTCATAACCTGTGGGCCTCTCGCTAAAACTACTCCTTTTTCTCCTTTTTGTACAGGCTTCATTGTCTCCATATCAACTATTAATAATTCTGTTTGAGGTAGAGCATGCCCTGTTGAATACATTCTATTATCTCCAATACGGCGTACTGCTAATACCGGTGCTGTTTCAGTTAATCCATATCCAACATAAATATCTACTCCTATGGCTTGGAAAAAATCATCTATATGTTTTGCCATAGCTCCACCACCGGAGATACCTTTTATAAAATTGCCTCCAAGTACATCTCTAATCTTT
>JAFQYI010000189.1 GCA_017406505.1 bacterium | reverse complement strand
GCTCCTTCTGCTGCACCTGCTCCAATCAATGTATGCATTTCATCAATTACAAGAATCACATTTCCTGATAATCTGATTTCGTCCATTATTTTTTTGAGTCGTTCTTCAAATTCTCCTCTATATTTTGTTCCGGCAACCAATAGTCCCATATCTAATTGAATAACTTTTTTTCCGTCCAACAAATCAGGAACTTCCGAATTAACTATTCTGCTTGCTAAACCTTCTGCAATTGCAGTTTTACCAACCCCAGGTTCACCCAATAAAACAGGGTTGTTTTTAGTTCTCCTAGCTAAAATTTGAATTACACGCTCAATTTCTTTTTCTCTACCGACAACAGGGTCAAGTCTTTGTTCTGCAGCTGCAAGTGTTAAATCTGTACCAAATTCATCTAACATCGGCGTTTTTTTTTTTCCACCAGGATTAGCTGCCGACGAACTCGATGTAGAACATCCAGAAGATGTTCCTCCCTTGATTTCTCCAAGCATTTTTACAACATTGGTTCTTACCTTGTTTAAATCAACTCCGAGATTTTCTAAAACTCTTGCTGCAACACCATCTCCTTCTCGAATTAAACCAAGAAGTAAATGCTCTGTCCCAATATAATTATGTCCCAATTGACGAGCTTCGTCCCATGACAATTCTAAAACTCTTTTCGCTCTTGGCGTAAGGAATTTCAACAGCAACAAAACCTGCACCTCTTCCAATTATTTCTTCAACGGCTGCTCTTGCATCTTTTAAAGTTACACCCATTGACTTTAATGTCTTTGCCGCAACTCCGGTTCCTTCTCCTATCAAGCCTAATAAAACTTGCTCTGTTCCAACAAAATTATGCCCAAGTCTGCGTGCTTCTTCTTGTGCCAGCATTATTACTTTAATTGCTTTTTCCGTAAAACGTTCAAACATTGATTTATTTCCACTTATTATCCATTTTTATAATACCATTCTACAACATTTGCTCAATATTGCCAACAATATTAATATTTATTTTATATTTAAAAGCATTTTTTTTGCAGGGTAATAAGCCGGAGATATGTCCAAAGCATTCTCTAGTGCTTTTATTGCTGCCTTTGGTTCATTTTGTGCCAACCTCACCTGTGCATCTATTACATGTAATTCCGTATCTTCATAAAAATATTCTTTTGCCGTTTTTAAAAATTTTTCTGCTAAATTCAAATAGCCATGATTATAAAGCACCCTCGCAGTAAATTTGTATACTTCTGGATTTATATCTGCAAAATATTGAATGCTGTTTATTAAATTCTCTGCATATTTTGTCATTTTTAATGTTAAAAATGAATCTAAATCACTTTCGTAAAAATTTCTTATTTGAAAAAATGTTGGTTCTCGTCTTTGTTCTTTTTCAATATATCCTGAAAGTGCTTTTGCCCACATTATTAACGGAGAATTATCTTTTATTGCAAACCAAACCATATCTGCTGATTTTTTATCATTTTGAAACAATCTGCAATAACCATATTCCGTAAACATGTGCAATTTCTTAAATAAAACTTCTGCCCGTTCATACTTTCTTTCAAAAAACAGTACTCTGGCAAGCATCTTTAATGAATCATCATCAACTTTTGACGTACATAATTTTTCTGCCAATGTATAATCTTTTCTTTGAAATATAATTTTTAAAAGCTCAAATTTTTTCATATTTTAGATATTTTTACTTATCCTTACTGTCAAATCCCATATCAAAATCACCCATCATTTGAGACATCATCATGGTCTTAATCAATTCTGGATCAAGCTTGCGTTTTTGCGACGAACCATCAGCATTTTGTTGTTCCTGCATCAAAAGTATAGGAAGCATTGCATCAAAAGAATTACTTCTCTTTCTGCTATTATCTCCAAACATTAATGCCATTTGTGCAGCATCATCATTTAATGCATATTGTGCTGCTAATTGTTTATATGGATTTATATTGGTATTCTGATTTTCATTTGGTGCTGTAAATTTATAACCTGCTTTACTTAATGTTCTTACTGCATCAGCTATTTCTTTATCTGATAAATCATTTGTCGCTATTTTTACAGATTTTTTATCTGAAGCATCTGATTTACTTTGAGATTCATCCGTATTTTTTCGAGTAGGACGATTTTTCTTGTTTAATTCTGCATTTACCCTTTCTTGTTCTTGAAGAAGCCTTGTTTCTTGAATAACCTTATTAGCATCAGGATGAATATTTTCCGGATAAGAACCTTGTATTAGTCTGTCAATATCTGATATATCTTCTGTACTTTCAACAGGTTTGTTTTCTTGCTCCGGTTCTGCTGCCTTTTTAGCAAAAAATTCTGTAGGATTCGCTACCATTTCTTCTATTTCTGTTTTTGAATATTTTTTATATGCACAATTAACTATGTTCATATTCATACAATTTGTCGCTTGTATTGCATAAGATGATAACAAAGGAACGCTATTAATTGTTGCAACTTTATGAAACGCTTCAATCGCCTTATCTTTCATACCAATTTGCATATAAGCAATACCTGTATAATAATATGCAACAACATTTGATGGATCTTCATCTGAATAATCTTCTAAATCCTGAATACAGCCAACATAATCTTGTGCTTTATATTTACTAATTGCCGATTTTACAACCTGTGGACAATACACAGATTCCGATATTGCTTCTAAACCAATACCTACCATAATTATGAAAATAATTAATATTTTTTTTAATCTATTCATATAATTATCCCATTTATATTTAATATCTTTTTTTACTTTTTCAAGATTTTTATCTTTATTATATACAAATTTTTTAAAATAGTCCTACATTAATTGAATTATTTGAAAATTTTTACAAACGAAAATAAAATTTTTATGGTAACATTCAATTACTAAATGCATAAGGAGCTTAATAATGAAAATTTTAGTCGGATTATCAGGTGGTGTGGATTCTTCTGTAACAGCTTTAATATTGAAACAACAAGGTCATGATGTTATCGGAGCTACAATGTCTATCTGGGGCAAAAACGGTATTGCCGAAAAATCCGGACATAAAAATGCATGCTATGGTCCTGACGAAAAAGA
This sequence comes from bacterium, assembly GCA_017406505.1. Taxonomy (GTDB): domain Bacteria; phylum Cyanobacteriota; class Vampirovibrionia; order Gastranaerophilales; family Gastranaerophilaceae; genus RUG841. The sequence continues at coordinate 8,468 of JAFQYI010000189.1, read as the reverse complement.
AGATATTGAAGAAGCAAGAAAAATAGCTTCTCAGTTAAATATTCCTTATTACGTTTTTGATTGTGCTAATGATTATGAAAAAATTGTTCTTGATAATTTTAAAAAAGAATATTTGGAAGGACATACCCCTAATCCTTGCGTTTGGTGCAATGCTCTTATTAAATTCGGCATTCTACCAACTTTGGCAAAACAAAACGGTTTGATTTTTGACAAATTTGCAACAGGACACTATGCAAGAATTGTAGAAGAAAACGGAAAATTCTTCCTCAAAAGAGGCATCGCCCAAAATAAAGACCAATCTTACTTTTTATATCGATTAAAACAAGAACAGTTGAAAAATATTATTATGCCTTTAGGTGATTATACTAAAGATGAAATTAGAAAAATTGCTAAAGAAAATAATCTTTATTCTGCTGAAAAACCTGATAGCCAAGATTTTTACGGTGGAGACTATAATGAACTTCTAAATGTAAAAGAAAAAGAAGGTAACATCGTTAATTTGGATGGTAAAATTCTTGGAAAACATAAAGGTATTTGGAATTATACAATTGGTCAAAGAAAAGGTTTGGGGGTTTCTGCCTCTGAACCTCTTTATGTTTTGTCATTACGAAAAGAAACCAACGAAGTTGTTGTAGGATTTGCTGATAAAACTTTTAAAAAATCTTTAATCGCCGAACAACTAAATTGGATTTCTATTGAAAAATTAACAGAGGAAAAACAAGTCAAAGCAAAAATTCGCTCTACCCAACAACCGGTTCCGGCTACAATAATTCCTTACGAAAATGATAAAGTAAAAGTTACTTTTGATGATTTACAAAAATCAATTGCTATAGGTCAATCTGCTGTATTCTATGAAGATGATACCGTTGTCGGAGGTGGAATAATTCAATCCGTTTTATAAGTAAGCTCTCGAACAAGAAATATCTTAATTAAAAACACAATCTTTACTTGTAGCAAAATTGAATATTATGCTGCTTTTTTCTTCTTATTATCTTCCGGCACAGGAACATCGTATCCTTCCGGCAGAGGAAAATCTTCTGTAAAATCAACTTCTCCATTTGTTTCATAATATATTGTCTTTGCTAATTTGGCAGAATATAATCCGTATTTTTCTTGGATTTTAGAATCATTTGATTCATCTATAGCCTTTTGAGCATCTGTTAAATATTGTTTTATATAATCCACTCTGTTGAGTTTATCTTCATATAACCATTCAGTAAATGGTTTATCTGTTTTGATTATATTGCATCTTGCATGCATTAACCAGAAATTACTAACTGCATCATAACCACCTCTGTTCCAAGGATGAACATGGTCGGTATTAGTATATGCAGGTGCTAATAATTTTTCAGCAACATCTCTTGCTGTATATGGCTGTTTCTTATTAAAATTCATTCCACCATATTTTACATACCAAGCATCTTCGTTGTTCATTGAACTCGGCAATTCTTCTGCAATTGCTCTGATTTTTGCCTTAGTTTCTTTACTACTTATATCTAAATTATCCACTTGTTCAAGAAATTTTGAACGTTGAAAAGCATAACTGTTATTTCTTTCAAAAATCATTCCACAAGAAGCAACTGTTAAATATGTTAATCTTGAACGTTCATGATACGGCAAATCTTCACTCAATGCTTCTATTCTATCCATAATTGCATATTGTTGTGCTTCTAAAGAATCTAATCTGTGTTCTCTTTCTCCGGAAACTATATCCCTAATTGTTATATTAGGATTTTCATCTTGTTTTTGTCTTAAAAATTTTACAATATGCTGCTCTTGAGGAAGTAAAAACTCACTGTGTTTTTCAATAACATCAAGATATTTCGTTGGTTCTGTTTCATCTAATTCTTTTTTAATTGCAGCAAAAATAGGTTTTGTCATAATCGGTCTGCCACAATCAGGACATATCATCGGTGTAGTAAGAGTACTTAATTTAAAACCATTTTGTGTATCTGCTTCTATTGATGGAAAATCTTTTGGATTATTCGTCGGTCTGCTTGCTCCAAAGTCCATATTTGTTTGCGTTGGAATAGAAAATAAAGGCTGGTTATTTTCTTGTTTGTTACCTTTTATTCCCCATAAGCTAGCTGTTATAGGTGCATAACCATTTGATTCCTGTTTTTCTTCTATTTTTTCCGTAATTGGATTTGTAACTTTTGATTTAAGTATATTGTTACTTTGTACCATTGTCGAGGAAACAGCATTTACTACCATTCTTACACACCCTTTTTTACTACACACTGAATAAATACTTTAACAAAAAACTTTTTGCTAAAATTGTTGTTTTTTTTACGTCCTTTTTACAAAAGTTTACACGAAAATATCCCGAAAATACGTGTATTTATTACACTTTAGAAAATGCATGATTAATACTTTCCTTATTTTTTGCATATACTTGACTAAAAATTACAATATTTTTTATTTATACAAAAAGACGATTTATTATAAAAATAAATCGTCTTTTTTCAGCAATCATATTTTTTAATGTCTATGATTTTTCTGTTTCTTTCTTCTTTGCCTCTTGTTTTTGGTAAGCCTCTTGAACATCTTGAACTGTAACTTTACCGGATAGTCCTTTTTGTTTTCTCATGTTTTCAATAGTAGAAGGATTAAGAACTTTTAATTGCATTCTACCACCGGATTCTTTTGACAAAGAACCTCTGACATCAACAGGCCAATCATTGTAATCTCTGCCTATTTCTCCATTTATCAATCTTGCTTCAACATGCTCAACATGCTCTTGTGCTTTTCTTGGATATTCCGGGTGAATTTTAAGCCAATCAGCATAATCCATGCTTCCCCTTGGATTGTTACAACCTGCACATTCTGCTATATAATTCGCTGTATTATCAGGTCCACCCAGTGAATGAGGGTGAATATGTTCTGCTGTTGTCATTGCTGTTGAAAACAATCTTCTTGCTATCTCATCTGGTGTTTTTTGGGCATATTTGCCATAAATTTTTTGAACATGATTAAACGTTTGAGGCAAATTCATTGCAGTATCCTGTAATTTACCTTGCATTTCTTCACCAAGTGTGCTTCCTGCTTCTTCTAAGCTCGCTACAAACGCTGACCTATCAAGTCCTTGTCCTTTTGCAATTTCTTCTTTTGCTGATTTAATAATATCAGCTACAGGATTTTCTTCATTTTTAAATGCTTCTGTTGCCATAGCGTTTAAACCGTCTAAAATACCATTTGCATATTTTCCGGTCAATTCTCTTACTTGAGATGACGTTTGACGCATGCCTTGTGATACATCACAGCCAGTTTCCTTTGCCTTATCTGCTATGATTGAAGCAACACATCTCTCATCTGCTCTCATATACTTGCCATATTCATCAATTGTTGCCGCTAACTTTGCTCCTTGCGTATTTGCTACAGCTCTTTTACATTGTTGCATATCACTTTCTCTGAGCATCGGTTTTCCACAACAGCAGCATGGAACATCTTTCAATTTCTTTACTGCAAAATCTCCGGTTTTGCATTGATGACCTCCAAAACTGGCAGATGCTAAGACATAATTTTTTAAACAACCTGCATCTGACGCCTTTTTTTCAGTCTTTTTTTCTTGAACCGGTAACGGCTGTTTTTCAGCTGTCTTTTCTGCTTCTTTTGCTTTGTAAAGAACTTGTGGTTGATGATTGATTCCGTTTAAATTCATTTTCACCCTTATTTCTAGTTTTTACTAATAAACACACATGTTAATAGATATTGTCTTAATAACTAAAATTCAAAAATTTTGTTATTTTCTATATAAAATTCTCTTATTTTGTTACATTTGTACACATTTTATTCCTGTGGCTCTTTTTGTTCTACATTTTCATCAGTTAATGGAGATAATAAATCTTTGCCAATATTCAATAATGTATTTTTTCCTTTTTCCTTAATCGTATTTACAGCTTCTTCTTTTGTTTTTGGTATTGTATTAATCACATTTTTGACTGTATCTACAGGAGAAAGTGATGATTTTGCCTTATTCAAATCTGTTTGTGAACTTATCCATTTGAAAGATTTTACGGCAGATTGTGGTTTTTCAACATTTCCATTGATTTTTACCACGAATTTTGATGTTGTGTCAGGTTCTGAAGAAGGTGTCAATTTAGGTATCTTATTTATTTCTGAAGGTATCATACTTTCATTAACAGCATTCAATATTCCTAATGTTAATACTGCCCATGTCGAATCTGATTTTTCCAATAATTTTACCGGATTAAGTTGCTCCAATGGCCCCAACAAATCTGCTATTTCTTCCGAAATTCTTCCTAAAACAAGTAAATTTGCATTGTTATTCACTAAATTCATATTTCCTGTTATATATAAACTCATATTTTTTCCTGTTGAAGAAATCGGAGATATTGTCATAAGTCCATTTCTAAAATTAACATTACCGTCAAGCTTTTCGAAACTTGCTGTATTATGTGGAGATACCGTATTTACAATAGAGCCTATTTTTGTTGTAACAAAAGCTATTGAACCTAAATTATCTGCTTTTAAGAAAGTTTCAAATCTTCCAAGTGTTCCAAACTGACCTTTTGTTATATTAAAATCAGCTTTTCCATTTAAAGATTTCATCTGTTCTATATACGTAGCTCCCTTTAAATTTATATCTGCATTAAAGCCTAATGTTCCAAAAATAGTATTTTTCATGCCTGCACATGTTGTAACTGTTTTATCGGCATTCATGCCTAAACCTGACACTTTTGCTGTTATTGCAGATGTAATTAAATTCATTGAAATATCACCGTTAATTTTTCCATCAAAGGCATTTGCTTCCATACCTTTTATATAGACAATATCATTGAATAATGTTAAATTACCTGTTATATTTTCAGCAATTATATCTCCTGATGAAAGTTTTTTCATATTAATTGAACCGGACGTAATTTTAACAGGCATGGAAGAATTAGCATTTGTACCACTATTTAATGCAGGTACTTTTGCCATATATTCTGTAACCTGTATTGCTTTATCCGAATTTAAATAATCTGATGCTATTTTTAAATCACTTATTGTAAAAATAGGTTTATAATCTAATATTCCTGTTCCCTTAATACTTATTGTTGTTCCGTTGAGATTTAATTTATCAAGATTAAATCCAATACTATCTCCATTTAAGCTTATATCTCCATTGAGCATTTCTGTATGTATCTCAGGAATATTTAATGATTCTATTTTTACAATTCCTTTTATAATCGGTTTTGTAATTGTTCCTGAAACAACAATATCTGTATTAGCATTTACTGAAGAATTTTTAAAAGCACAAATACTTGCTTTTCTATTTCCATTAGTAGTAATTTTTAAATTATCTATTGTTATATTTTTATCAAGATTAATAGCTCCTGAAATTGCTGCTATTTGACTACCTGTATTTTCTTTTTTTATATCTGTAAAAGCACCTTTATATAATCCTGTTTGTTTTAAATTTATTGTATTATTGGTAATTTCTGCAAGAACTTGTAAAGTTGATTGTTTTCCTGCAAGTTCTTGAAAATCAATTGGTGTTACATATTCATTAGCATTTCCAAAGGCTCTAAATAATATTTCTTGTTTTTTATCATTTCCTGTTATAAGCAATTTTACAGGAATTACACCTGACGATTTAATAAACGGTGCAGAATCTTTTCCTGCAAGATTTTTTATATCAATAGCTCTTATATTACCATTACCTTTAATTTCAATTTCAGGATTTTTAATATAATTGTTTATAATTCCATCTATATTCAATGATGACACACCATTAAGAACAAAATTTGATGGGTTTATCGTTATTGTCTTTTCATTAAAATCTATTGCTGTATTTGCATTTCTTACAATAGAAGAAATATTCGGAACTGATATTACAAGATTTGTATTATTTATTTTTCCATTATAAGTTTTTAAATCTGTATCTATATTAATATTACAAAGTCCATTCGTTATATCAATATTATTAATTTTATCTTTAACTACAAGATTAATTATTTCTGTTCTAATTTTTGGAGCTATACTTCTAAGTTTTCCGTTTAATATTATATCAAGACTTAATAATCCATTTTTGATAGTATAATTTTTTTTGATATCTGATGGTGCAAAAGTTGCATATAAAGCTGATATTGGAAGATTTTTCGTATAAATTTTAATATCCGTATCAGAATTTTCTTTAATATTTCCTTCTGCTTTAAAAGGTGTACCATTAACCGAAATTTCTGTATTTTCTATATTAACGGCATTATTATCAAATATGAGATTTGACTTCATATTATTTAGAATTAATCCGGTAGAAGAATCTTGTAAAAAACCATTTGCCAGAATTATTTTTCCTGCTGATTTTATTTTATTTAAATCGGTATTAAATTTTACGTCAGCTTCAACATAACCTTTTGCATTAAGTGTTTTAAGGGAATTTTGTATATTTAAAGAATCTAATAAAGCTTTAGATAATTTTATTACGCTTGCAAGATAAATTTTATCAGTTTTTATTGATAAATCCGTTTTGAAATTTTTATCATATTGAACGGACCCTTTTATTTTAGCCTTTTCACTTTCTGTTATACAAATATTTGTATCAATATTGACATTATTACCCTTAAAATCTAATTTTAAATAACTTTTCGGAATTTGTATTCCTGAAATATTCAATGTTGTATCAGTAATATATATATTACCATTTATTTTTGGAGTGTTTTTATCTTCTTCAATAATCAATTTTGTAGAAATGTTAGATTTCAAATTGTATTTCCCGTACATATCAACTATATTAATAAATTGAGATTCAGATGTCGTATTTGAATTATCAGATTTTAAATTAACATCGGGAATATATGTTTTTATATCTAAATTAGCAACAATATTAGGAAAATTATTATATAAAAGTTTAGGATTTGATTTTACGTGTAAGTGTTTACCGTCAAAGCTAAGAAATAAATCATCTCCATTTAAAGTTAAATCTTTTTTTGTTTTTTTATCATGAATTTTTACTATATAATTAAATATTTTTAATTTATTAACTTTTATTTTAAAGTCTAATTGTGATGAGGTATCTGCACTTTTATCTTTTAAGGTTACTTCTTCTTGATTTTTATTATTTTGTTGTTGTTTAAAAAATTCTTCCAAATACTCAACAATTTCATACTGAGAACCTTTTGAATTAATATTAATAGCTATTTCCGGAGAAGTAATATTTACAGAAGTAACTTTTAATGTTTTAAATAACAAAGATGGTATAGAAATTTTAACAGTAAAATTTTGTGTTTTGAAAATACAATTCGTATCTTTAGGTAAAGATAAAGTTATATCTTCAGCTTTTATTCCAATACCTAACATAGGTGTTGTCAAAATTTTTGCATTTTGAAAATCAAAATTTAAGCCACAACTTTCTTTTACTATTTTTTGGATATCAGATTTATAAGTTTCCGGTTTAACAGCAAAAGGTATAATAACTAAAAACCCTATATATAAAATTAGTAGTACCGATAAAAAAACTAATCCGATTTTTTTCAATAAATTATACAACAACATACACTCCTTATGATTTAAAACCATAAGAAATATACTACAAAAAAACACAATTTAATATATGCAGTTATACATAAATTTATTCTTGATAAACAATTTCTTTAGCTTTTTTCCAAAGTTTATCCCATTCATCAAAACTCAATTCTGTCAAGGGTTTTTCAGATATTTCTTCCATTTTTCTAAAACGTTTTATAAACTTTGTATTAGAACGAATTAATGCTTGTTCTGCATCTATTTGATTACGTCTTGCCAAATTAACAACAGCAAATAATATATCTCCGAATTCTTCTTCTTTTTCATCATAAGTTTTTGCATTTTTAAATTCTTCAAATTCAGACAATATACATTTTTCCAATTGTTCATCATTTTGCCATTCAAAGCCTACCTTAACTGCTTTATTACTTATTTTTTGAGCAGACATTAGGGCAGATTGAGATTTAGAAATACCGTCCATTTGAGATTTTCTGTGAGGTTTTTCTTCCAGTTTTAATTTTTCCCAATTTTCTAATATTACTTTTGTATCTTCTGTGTGAATATTCCCGAAAACATGGGGGTGCCTATGTATTAACTTATCATTAAGACGTTTTGCAACATCTTCTATATCAAAAGAATGTTCTTCTTTTGCAATTTGAGAATGTAAAACAACTTGAAGTAATACATCACCTAATTCTTCTTTCAAATGATTCATATCACCTGAATTTATAGCATCAACAGCCTCATAAGCTTCTTCAATCATATTATGACGTAAGGAAGAATGTGTTTGTTCTCTATCCCAAGCACAACCATTTTCAGAACGTAAAATTTCTATTATTTGAATTAATTTTTCAAGATTAGGGTAACTCATTTTCACCTCACCATTTGGTCTACTGTCATAATTAGTATACCTTGTCCACCAAGTTGTTTTAATTTATATACACTTTCATATATTTTATCTTTATCAACAACAACATGTATAACAACATTTTTATCATCAT
>JAFQYI010000188.1 GCA_017406505.1 bacterium | reverse complement strand
TTAATTATTTGATTACACTTGTTTAAATAATAAAAAATATAAGAAAAAGAAAGAGTAAAACATGAAAAACATGATTATACATGGATAGCATATATTAAGTTTTGTAAACTATGATATATACAAAAAAGCAATTTTTAGAGAGAGAATGTTTTTAATATAGTACGAGAAGAAAATAAAAAAGAGAAAAGAAAAGAGATACTTTTAACAGAGGAGAAAAGAGATGGGATACGCATTATTTTTCGCAAGGAAACTTTCGTTAAACACCCGGATTAACAACATGAATGCTGAGTTGATGGCAATATCAAATCAGCAGACAGAATTAACGAATAGGAAGGCAGCTCAAGAAAGCCAAAAGAATTTAGCAACAGCAACAGCAAATAACACCGCAGCTGCAACATATGCAAATACATTAGAAGCATTAGGAAGTAATGCATCTTCTGCAGACTTAGAATTAGCAAAAACAAGATACAATCAAGCATTACAACAAAATTCAATATTTTCAGCAAAAGATGATGTTGAAATTCAACAAATAACAGCAGAAATGAATGCATTAGATACAAGAAGGGAAACATTAGAAACCCAATTGACAGCAGCTCAAGCAGAATTAGAAAAAGTAGAAAAAGCAGAAGAAAGTGCAATCAAGAGTTCAGCACCAGGATACGTAGGTTAATTAATAACAAATCTCTAAACTCCTCTGTTAAAAGTAACTAAAAATTTTCAAAAATTTATTTTCTCTCTCTATCTCTCTCTAATTAAAGTATCGGCTCCATACGGAGCCTTTTTTTTGTCCTTAAATTAATGTTTTTTGAAGCTTAAAAATTTTTTTATTATTTGAATAGATTTTATTAATAAACTTATTGAAATTTTTATAAAATCGTAAAATAGAAAAATGACCTAAAGGTTTTAGTCATTAAAAGGAAAAAAAAGGAATTTGACTGTAAAGAAGCACTTAGTTTGATAATTCTCAGACACAAAATGAAAATATTCTTGCACTTATGATAAGAAAGGTAAATATAAAAATTATTTAATAAACTTGAAGAAGAATCCGACAAAAGACATAATATTAATGCAGTACACATGATCGGTGGTCCTGAAGCATTTTACAGAGAAGTTTTGGTACCATACAGTTTAAACAAAAAGCAAAAGATTTACCGAAAAGGTGTATTATAAAATAGAAGATATTAAGTAATCTTTTCGTGATATCTTTTTAACGATAAATCTACATCTTAACTGTTTTCGTATATTTTGTGGTTTGCTGACAATATTAAAAAACTGTAAATTAAATCATATTCTTTAAGATTTATCGATATTATTTTGCCCTTTCCTGCTCTGTAATCCCCAATAATCGTTAAATCAATAGTTTCTTCAACTCTGTTTAGTTCATATATATGAATATTAAAAGACAGTATCACTCCTAATTTAGAGGTTAGTTAAATCAATGTAAATATATTTTATAAATCTATTTCAAGAAATAATTCTGAATAATATTTAATAAAACATCACATTTATGTTTTTATTAAAACACCATTTTGTTTACAATAATTATGTAATTCATTTCTTTCTGTTGTAATAACATCAACTAATTTCACTAATTTTAGCTTGTCTGCACTTACAATAGCTGCCTGATATATCTTATCTGCTCTATCTGCTAAAAGGTTTTTATCTGCCCCTTCTTGCATCATCATCATTCCTAAAAATTGTGCATACACCCTATAAAGTTCTATTTGTCCATATTCTAAACCAAATTGTTTTGCTATTAACATTCCTTTTTCAAGATACATTTTTGCTGCTGCTGAATCTCCCTTCATTAAGTTAATTTCAGCTATAAGTTTTTGTAAATATACTGCTACGTGATATTGAGAAAATTTAGGATTTTGAGCTACTTCAAGTGCTTTGATTGCTATATGTTCTGCATTTTCTACATCTTCTGTCATCAATGTGCTTTGAGCTATTAATAACCACGATAATAATGCTCCTGTTACTATCTTTTCTTTTGCAAAATATGTTAATTCATCATTGTATATTATATTTGCCTGTGAATAATTTCCCTCTTTATATGTTATCCAGCCTAATATTACCTTATATATATGTTTACTTAATTGGTCATTTGCATTTTCTGCATATCTTGCATAGTCAAATAGCATTTCTTTTAAATTTTCTATATTACCCGTAAATACCATATTCATAGTAAATATTAAATTTCTAAATGCTATATATTCTTTGTTGTCATATTCCGGTATATTCTCAACCTCTTTGATTATTTTATCTGACTCTATAAATCTACCAACTATTGTTAGTGCAAATGCTTTAGATAATTTTAATTCAACTGTATATTCTGCATTATGTATCTCATTCATTTGCATAATTTCTGCTGTATTATCTGCAATTTCTAATGCCTTTGAATTACCTTGAAGTGCATAAAGTCTTACCATATTAATTGATGTTTCAAACCATGCTGAAAATAAACTTTGTGCTAATTTTTCATCATTTTCTTTTGATAACGCTTCCTCTAATTTTCCTATAATATCATTATTTGCAATATTTATGCCTTCTTCACAATTTCCTGTTTTGAATAATGCCTTTAGTTTCTTTGTCAATATTAATGCTTTATCCAGTGGTGATAAATTATTTTCTGCATATTTGAAAATTATATCAACTGACTCTATTACACCATTGTAATCAGATGTTATGTAACACGCTTTTATTAAATATCCACATAAATCTACAATCTTAACTTGGTTTTCATTATTTCCTGCCTCTGTAATTAATGGTGTTAATAATTTTATTGCTTTCGCAGGATTAGTTTTATATATAATTTTCGAAATTTTCTCCATTATATTTAATTGGATATCAGAAAAAGTATTGGTTTCTTCTGTATAACCCGTATATAATAGCTGTTGTTCTAACGATAATGCATATATATATTCATCTCCCAAATAAGCACTTATATCTGCTGTTTCTTGCCATATTTCAATTGCTTCATTTCCTTCATCTTGATATTTTGCAACAGATGCAAGCAAAATTGGATTGGATAATGCATATTTGCTCAATACATAATATATTTTCTGACATATTACTTTAAATCTTGTATCTTTATTTGCTTCTTTAAATATCACTGACCATACTGCCAAATTCTTAAATGAATATTCAAACTCTGATGTTTGCTGAATATACATTAAATCTACCAATTTTTGGAATATATCATTTGCCTGTTCAGCATTTATACCTGTTACTGCTGCAAAAGCGTTTTTGTCAAACTTGTATCCCATTATCGATGCTGTAATGAGAGAATCTTTTACTACCGGCTGATTTATAGCATCAAATCTCAATTTTATTACTTCTTCTATGTTTTCCGGTAAATACGGTATTGGTTCATCTTCTTTAAACTTCATCATATTTGAACTGATGAACATATATCCTATATCAAACAATAATGCTAAAAATTGTTCTGTAAAGAATATATTACCTTTTCCTTTTTCATTAACAGCATAACTTACTGCTGTTGGTATATAATCTGTATTTAAAAATTTTTTCATTAATGCTTGAATATTTTCTTCATTCATATTTTTTAGATACAACGTTGCAAATATATTCTGCTTAGCTATTTCTTTATCAAAATACACATCTGCCGAACGTTTTTCTCTATACAAAATAAATAATTTTTCTTTATTATTTATTAATCCTTTCTTTACCAAATATTGAATAAATTCAAATGATGCATTATCTGTTAAATCAAAATTGTCAAATACAAATATAGTCTGATTTTTTGATATTATTGATGCAAAAATCTTTCCTAATAAAGCATGTGTTTTTTCTTTATTTATATACAAATTTTCATATATATCTTTTTTCTGAGGATATAAGAAATTCATAAAATCAAGAATTTCTTCATCTGTTAATGTTTCAAAATTTTTAACAAATAATTGTTTTGTATTTTCACTATAATAACTGTTTGGCTCAGGGTGTATATCTGGCAATGTTAAAAGTCTTAATAGAGCATCTCTTATACAACCGTATGGTGATACCTTTAATAATTCTGAACTTTCTGCATAAACTGTTAGTATATTATTTTGTCCTAAAGAGTCTATAAATGATTTTATAAGAGTGGTTTTACCCATTCCTTCTTCTGAACAAATACCGGTAATAACTGCATTATTTTCAGTTTGAATTATATTTGAAAGTTGTTCTAATAAAGTTTCAGAACTGTCAAACTGAACTATTTTTAAATCATTTTCTTTATCTTCTTCTGTTTGTTCATATTCTTCTTCTGATGATACTATTTTATCTATATGTTCATCAAATATCTGAGCTTCCGTTTTAACATCTTCAACTTCGGTATTTTCTTCTATGGGCAAATCTTGTACTTCTTCTGACAATACGATATCTTGATTGTTTGGCGTTTCAATCAGATTATTATCAGTTATTGATTTTTCAACAATTTCTTCATTAATTTGAGGTTCTGTATGATTTTCATTTTCATACTCATTAGACAAAATAACATCTTCTTGTTGTGTATCCTCATTTATTTCTTCAATTTTTTCTGTTATTCGTACTGTTTCATTTAGATTATCATTATTTAAACTATTTTGAAAATCTTCACTTGCAGATTGCTGAACTGTTTTTGATATATTTGTTCCTTCTGCTTCATTTACAATATTATTTTGCTCTGATATAAATGAATTAGATTCTATATCTTTTTTAGAATTTAATAAATTTATGTTCTTTTTTTCATAATCAATATTAACTGTATCTTCTTCAAAAGAATTATGACATTTTCTACATATATTTGCATCAGGGAAATTAGCACTTCCACAATTTGGGCAATATTTTATTAACATGGTGCCACATTCTGAACATGTTTCTATTCCAAATTTATTTGCTGTTCCACAAGTTGGACATATTTGCTTTAAACGCATATTGCAGTGTGTGCATCTAATTTCATTTTCATTTGTTATTTTTTTACATCTTGGACATATTATCTGTGGCATAATCTATGTTTCTATTCTGAACTTTATTAATTTTGATAATTCTATTAACCGTTTACTAATTTCTGACTGAGAAATATTTAGCATTGATGCTATTTCTTTTTGTTTTAATCCTTTTATATATCTGGCTTCATATATTTCAAGGTAACATTTTCCGGGATTATCACTATGGACAACACATACAGCATCAGCTATTTTTTGGAGTAAATCTTTTTTAATAATTTTTTCTTCAATACCTATTTTAGGATCTTCAATATCGTATGTTATATTTTGAGGAAATGAAATATATGTTGTTGGAACTGTTTCTACAATTGGTTTTTGTTCTGTATTTACTGAAGTTATAATATTTTGTTCATATCGTTCTGAAGTTACTGTATCAAAAGAAATTTCCCTATTTCTAATGTATCCGGTCGAAGTTCTTTTTAATCTTCCTAAATCTTTTAGAACAGTTACTATTGAGGTATTTACAACTTTTTGAACATAGCTCTCTATCTTTTGAATTGAAGAAGAGGAATTAAAAATTATATATGATTTTTGATAGGCTTCATTACAAAAATCTTCAAATAAATCCTCATTTCCTTGATATTTTATATTTGCTCTGACAAACTTTGCAATCAGATTTCGTTGTTCTTCAAGTTCTAATTCCATCAATGTTTTCTCATGAGTTCTACAATGGAAATCATAACATAAAAGATTAACAAATGTAAAATATTATTAAAAACTAACTGTTAATGTTAATTTAATAATTCTTTCATTTGTAGCTTTTTCATTGGCATTACGTGTTTCTTCAGATATTTCAGGTAATGGGCATGTTGAAATTGATTGTTTAACACTTTGTAATACTACGTTATCGACTTCTTCGCTTCCGGAAGATTTTGTAATAATTACATCTGTAGTACCCGAGTCATTTATTTTAATTTGAACTTTTGTTGGATTTAAAGCAACATCTCCTTTTACTTTGTTTATATTTTTTTGAAGATCTGCTTTAATAATTTTACCTGCAGTCTGTAAATAACTTTTTATACTTGTATCTCCTGCCAATGTTGCATTAACACCCCATGATAATTTGTGAATAATAATTGATGACGGTGTGTCAGAAAATGCATTGGTAACAGCTTTGTTCATATCTTCTGTTGTGGCATTTTCCGTCCCTGCTTTTGGATTCATTTGTTCCTGTGTTATATTTTCATTATCATTTTGCTCTTGAGTATTTTCATTTACTTGCTCACCTTCTGCTGTTTGAGCCGGTAATGATAACCCTTCTTCTTCAGTTTCTTCTAAAGACTGGGCTCCTATATCTTCATTATTAGATTCTTCTTCATTTTGATTGTTTGCTTCTTGTTCAAGTTGAGCATTTGTATCATTATTACCTTTGAATAATATTGTTTTTACTCCAAATCCAGCTCCAATTATAACTAAAATAACAGCAACAATTATACCTATTTTTATAATTTTTTTCTTTTTATTATCTTCATCTTCTTCTACTTCTTCATATTCTTCGTCATCATCTTCGTATTCCTCATTATTATCATCAGATTCTGCTATTTCTTCATTTTTTATTGCTTGCTCGTCATTATTATCTTGAACATCTTCAATTGTATCTTCATCATCGTATTCATCTTTATACTCTTCAACATATTCATCTTCCGATGCATTAATCAATGGTTCATTTATATCTGAATTTTTTTGTGCTTTTATATCAATTCTTCCTGACTCAACAGCTTCTTCTTTTGCTGCAATAGCATCTTTAAATTCTCTAAATATTGTTTTTTTCGGAGGTTGTGTTTTTTCTTGTTCCTTTTCAACTTTTGGATCTTCTACATCTTTATATACAACATCTTCTATATCATCATTGTCTATTTCAACAGTACTTTCATTATCTATTTCAGAATTAATTATTTTATTATCGTTTTCTTTTTGCTTTTTATATATCTCATTTTTTTCTTTACTGCTCATTGATTCTAAAACAATATCTAATTGACTTTTTTTCTTAGGTTCTGGAGTTTTAATTTCTTCATTATTCTGAATATTAGAATCATCTTCTATGTTAGTTGTATCTTCTATAGGTTCTATTACATTATCATTATCAACATTTTCTTCTATGTAAAAATCGTCTTCATCATTAGAGCTTGTAAGGGTATCATTATTGTCATTTTCTGTCAGAATATCTTGTTCATTTGAATATTCTTCCATCTGTAATGATGCCGGTCGTACAAAATCATCTTCAAACTGTAAACTCGCAGGTCGAACAAATTCTGTTTCTTCATTATTATCATCTAATATCAATAAGCTGTCTTCATCTTCATTATCATCGTTATTAAATATTTCTTCATCTTCTTCTTTATATTGAAAATCGTTTTCAATATAATTCCCTGATGTTGTAGTTTGTACAGGCTCATTATTTATACTTTCACCATCATAATATAGTAAATCTTCATCGTTTGAATCTTCTTTTTGTACATCTGCAAGCTGATAATCAGATTTCAAATATAAATCTTCTTCATTGCCTTCCAATTGAAGTTCTTCTTCATTATCAAATGTCAATTTTTCCGAAGATTTATTATCATAAATATTATCATCATTTTCACTATCATCAATTATTAACGTTTCATTTTGGTCTTTTGAAATATTATTTTTAGAAATTTCATTTGTATCTTCCGTTAATAACAATCCTTCACTATCATCATTAAATACTAATAAATCATCTTCACTTGTCGTTGGTAAACTTAAATCATCAGAGTTACTATCATCAATTATTAACATTTCGTTTTCATCAGATAATTGTCTTTTTGAGAGTTCATTTGTATTTTTTGTTAGTGGTAAATCATCGTTATCATCATTCAATATTAATATATCATCTTCATCTTCTGTAAAGTTATTCGATTTATTATTATCTGCTACTATAGTTTCATCTTCTGTTAAGAATAAATCGTCATCTTCGTCATCAAATGTCAATTTTTCCGGTGATTTATTATCATAAATATTATCATCAACTTCATTATCATCAATCATCAATGTCTTATTTTCATCATCTAAATTATTGCTAGAAACTACTTTTGTATCTTCTTGTAATAATAAAGTATCGTTATCATCATTAAAAATTAATACATCATCGTCATTTTCTGATGATAATTCTGAAATAATATTAGATTGTTCAGTTTCAGACACATTTGGAACTATTGATGTTTGGGCACTCGCCAATAATAAATCTTCATTATTTATTATTTTAATATTTTCATTATTATTGTCAGACTCTATATTTGGGTAATTTTGATGTTCAATCTTTCCAAAATACTCTTCGTCGGTATCATCAACAATGTCAATATCTTCTGCATTAAAATGTATTAATTCTTCATCAGAGAAAATATCATCACTTTCTTCAATTTTTTCAGAAAAATCTATATTTATATCTTGATTTTCATTGCCATATATTAAATCTTCTTCTTGAACAACTGAAGATTCAGGAATAAAATCACTTTTTATATCTTTCTCATAGTTAATATCATTTTGAATATTATCATTATCTAAAGAGTTATCTAAATAAATTAATTCATCAGAAGAATTTTGACCTGATATTTCATTATGATTTTGATTAGATAAATTATCTTCTACAAAAATATCACTCAAAATATCATCATTATTATTTTCATTATCTTTTTCATTTAAGAATAGAGGAGAATCAACATCATATGGCTCATCTAACAATAACATTTCGTCCTGAGTACTCATTGTACCACTACTTTCAGAATGTAATTCTTCTTTAAAAAAGGGTTCATCAGGAATTGATAATACTTCACTATTTGTATTTGAAAAAATAGCATCTTCCAAATACAAAGGTACTCCCGATGCATTTGTTTTTATTTCTCTTTCTTCATTTATTTGAGTATGAGTATTTTCTTTTATAGGTTCCTGTATTTCTAATTCATTATTATCAGATTCAATTGTTTTATTATCATTATTATTTTTGAATTGTTCATCTGTATTTTCAGATGTTTTATTTGATACTAAGTCATAATATCCTTCTGATAAATCTTCTGTATAATACTCAGGGTTAATAACACCCTTATTTGTAGAAGTTGTTTTGTTTTCATTGATATTTTTATTAATTTGGTTATTTTCTTTAGAAACATTATCTAAGATACCATTCAAAATACTTTTTGAAGATTTTTTATTATTAGAATTAAGTATTTCAAATATTTCTCTATTTTTTCCTTTACCATACAAAATTTGCAGAGGATCTTCTATTGCCGATTTTATAAATTTTTCGTTATTTTGACTTGATTCGTCAATATCATCGTCCTCATTTTCATCTTTTTCTTTGTCAATTTCAAGAGTAACTTCTTCAAAATTTTTATATTTATCATCATTAATAGAAGAAGCACCAACAATATCTAAAGTATAATCTGCAAAAATATCAGGATATTTATTTGTTTGTTTAGCAATAATTTCATAGTCAAAAAATTCAATTAAAGTATCCCTGCAATCTTTGCACTCTGTAAGGTGTAAAATCAATCTTTCTTTATTTCCCTTTTCTAAAATACCGTCTAAATAATCGAGAAAAAAAGAATAAAAAATATCATGATTATTTTCTGTTAAATCTGAAACTTTAATTGTACTAATAAAATTTTCGATATTATCAGGAGATTCAAGAGAATCAGTCTCCATAATAAAATATTTATCATTTTGATTATGTTTATCAATATTTTTACTTTCAATACAGCCTAAAAATCTTACTTTTTTGGAAGTTTGACTGTAATCAGCAGCAACATATAAATCAGGAACAACACCATTTGCAAAATGAATTTTAGGAATAAAAATATATTTTCCATTAACTACCGGTAAAATATCAAGAAATTTTCCATTATAATACAAGTCTGTAAATTCGTATTCTTCGTTAATTTTCGGAATTTTATACAAATTTTTAGAAATATCAATTTTATAACCTTGAGAATATAAATAATCAGCAAGAGTATCAAGACAAATCAATGCTTTAAAAGCTCTTTTTCTCATTGATTGAGAACTTAATTTTGAACATATATGTCTTGCAGCATTGTATCCTTTTTCTGTAACTTTGTATTCGTTATCTTTATATAGTGCCATTGATATTTCCTTTTTAATAATTCTAATAATTAGATTACATTGATTGATTTTTTATTCCATAATACAATAAAATATTAACAAATTGTTACATTTATTTTTTAAATTTAGGATAAGAACCTAGAATAATTAATTTTTTAGTAATTCTTTCAGTCAAATTAATTGCTGCATTAATATTTTTATCGTTAATATTTCCGTCGATATCAACATAAAAATTATATTCACCCATTTTTTTCTTAGAAGGGCGAGATTCAATATACAAAAGGTTAATATTATATTTATGAAAAATATTTAATACATTAACAAGTGAACCCGGTTCATTTATAACTGTGAAAAATATACTTGTTTTATTATCATTAACATCATTATTATTTTTATTTGAAAGAAGGATAAATCTGGTTTTATTATCTTTTTCATCATTTATTTCTTTTTTAAGTATATTCAAATTATATATACCGGCTGTCAATTCACTTGCAATTGCAGCATATTGATTACCTTTTTGTTTTGCAATTTTAGCAGCTTCACTCGTAGAAGAAGTTTCTATAATATTAACGCCTTGAAAATGTTTACAAATATACTCAGAACATTGCCCAAGTGCTTGAGGATGAGAAAGAATATTTGTTATATCCGAAATATTATTACTTTGAGATACAAGACAGTGTTTTATGGGAATAACTGTTTCAGCAGAAATATTAATACTTTTATTATTGATTTTAATAAGATTATCAATTGTTTCTCTAACAATACCCTCAATAGAGTTTTCTATAGGTAGTACAGCCATATCGTCAGGATTTTCATCAATAGTTTGCAAAATTTTTGTAATTGGTTTTAAAGGAATTAAATTTTCTGCACAAATATTCAAGTCATCGACAAAACAATGCATTGCCGATTGTGCATAAGAACCTTCGGGTCCTAAATAATATAAATTTTTTGTTTTTAAGATATTCATTTTGATATACTTAGTTATTTTTTGATAAAATTATTTTATCATATAATTATTGAAAAGGATAAAATATGGATAAAATAAAATTTGGAACAGATGGTTGGAGAGCTATTGTTGGAAAAGATTTTAATGAAAAGAATGTAATAAGAGTTACAATAGCTATTGCAAAATATATATTAGATAATTTTGGACATAGAAAACCGATATTAATAGGATTTGACCCCAGATTAAAAGCAGAATATTTTGCAAAATTATCAGCAGAAAAACTTGCACAAATAGGATTTAATGTATATTTAAGCAAACAAGTAGTAGCAACACCTGTTCTTGCATATTCTGCAAAATATAGAAATGCCTGTGCCATTATGTTTACGGCATCACACAATCCTCCTGAATATTTGGGAATGAAATTTATTCCGGATTATGCAGGACCTGCAACCGAAGAAATAACAACAGAAATTGTGGATAATATTGATAAAGAAATAAACATAACAAGTCAGGGGTTTTTAAATACAGAATCTTTTGATGAAGTATATATTGAGCACATAGAACAATTAATAGACATGGAAAAAATCAAATCATCAAATATGAGTATATTTTATGATGCTCTATTTGGGGCTGCCGGTCATATTTTTACAAGAATTTTATTAAAAAATCATGTAAAATTTGACGTAAGAAACATTTTATTTGACGGCAAATTTGGTGGAAAATTACCTGAACCTGCAGAGAGATTTCTATCAGAACTGAAAGAAAAATGTCAAAAAGAAAATAAAGTAGGCTTTAGTAATGATGGTGATGGTGACAGATTTGCAGTTATTGACGAAAATGGTGAGTTTGTATCTGCTAATGAAGTAATTGCAATTATATTAAAACATTTAATTGTTAATAAAAACGTTAAAGGAAAGTTGGCAAAAACTGTTGCCGGAAGCTTAATGCTTGATATTTTTGCGAAAAAACAAGGCATTGAAGTTGTTGAAACACCCGTAGGCTTTAAATGGGTGGGAAAAGCTATGAGAGAAAATGATATAATTATTGGTGGAGAAGAATCCGGAGGCTTAAGCATAAAAGGTCATATTCCCGAAAAAGATGGAATTTTGGCTAACCTTTTAATTCTTGAAACTATTGCTTATACAAATAAAACTCTTGTTCAATTAAGAAAAGAAATTCAGGAAGAAATTGGTCATTCTTTTATTAATAAAAGAATAGATATTAAACTTGAAAATGAAGAACTTGTCAAAACAGCTCTTGAAAAGTTAAATGAAATAGAAAAAATAAATACTTTAAAAATTGCAAATAAAAATCATTTAGATGGCATAAAAATATATTTGAACGATAATATTACAAGCATTTTAGTAAGAAAAAGTGGTACAGAACCATTATTACGAATTTATTGTGAATCAGACAACGATAAAAAAATTGAAAAGATATTCAAATACATTAGGAAGTTAATTGAAAAATAATAGCGTATATAACTACAAAAATTTTTATGCTATCATAATGCCATAGAATAAGTATGAGGTAAAATATATGCCGTCAATGGAAGAACTAAGAAAAAAATATGAAACTGTAATTGGTTTAGAAGTGCATGCTCAATTAAAAACAAAATCAAAGATTTTTGCACCTGATGCAACTGATTTCGGTAATGAGCAAAATACACAAATTAGTGCAATAACGCTTGGTATGCCTGGTGTATTACCTGTTTTAAATAAAGAAGTTGTAAATATGGGAATATTAACAGGACTTGCTTTGCATTGTGAAATTCCTCATCGTTGTAAATTTGACAGAAAACAATATTTTTATGCAGATCTTCCAAAAGGATATCAAATTTCTCAATACGATGAACCGATATGTATAAACGGATATATTGATATACAAGGAAAAAGAATTGGTATAACAAGAGCTCACCTTGAAGAAGATGCAGGCAAATTGGTTCATGCCGGTGCTTCAGGAATTGCTGGTTCATCATATTCTTTGGTTGATTTAAACAGAGCAGGAACACCTTTATTAGAAATTGTTTCTGAACCTGATATGCGTTCTTCTGATGAAGCAAGAGCCTATATGGAAGAATTAAGAACTATTTTGAGATATATTGGAGTATGTGATGGCAACCTTGAAGAAGGTTCAATGAGATGCGATGCAAATATTTCAGTTAGACCTTTTGGTCAAAAAGAATTTGGTACAAGAGCAGAAATAAAAAATGTTAATAGTTTTAGAGCTTTACAAAGGGCTATTGATTATGAAGTTGATAGACAAATTGAAATTATCGAAGATGGTGGAGAAGTTATTCAAGAAACTCGACTTTGGGACGATAATTCAGGTGAAACTCGTTCTATGAGAGGAAAAGAAGATGCACATGATTATAGATATTTTCCCGAACCTGATTTAATGCCACTTGAAATTTCAGAAGAATGGAAAAATTCTATTAAAGAAAAAATGCCGGAACTTCCTGATGCAAAAAGAGCAAGATATGAAAGTCTCGGTTTATCATCATATGATGCAAATGTTATTGTTGAACAGATGGAAACAGCTTTATTTTATGACAAAGCTCTTGAGCTTGGTGCTGATGCAAAAATTGCAAATAATTTTTTAATGAAAGAAGTTACAGCATTTTTGAAAGAAGAGCATATTACTATTAATGAAACAAAAATGTCAGTTGAATCTTTTGTTGAACTAATTAACCTTGTTTCTAAGGGAACTATTTCAAATAATATTGGTAAACAGATTATTACGACCCTGTTAAAAGAAGGTGGTAGTGCGAATGATATTGTTGAAAAACAAGGTTTAAGCGTAATATCTGATGAAGCTAAGCTTAGAGAAATTGCAGAAAAAATTGTAGCTGATAATCCAAACCAAACAGCACAATACAGAAGTGGCAAAGATAAATTGTTTGGATTCTTTGTTGGTCAGGCTATGAAAATTACTCAAGGTAGAGCTGAACCTCAAACTTTAAATAAAATTTTAAAAGAAGTATTAAATCAATGATTATCTCTATATGTAGAAAACATAGTTTTGTTTATTGAAACAAGAGCAATATGGAGTTTGTTTGACGAACTTGGCGAGAAGTTGCGATATTGCAGTATGGAATTAATAAAACAGGCATGTAGTATAAGAATTTTATATTTTTACAAAATTTCGTAAAAGTATATAAAATTTTACTGTAAAAGATATTATGTTTATCATAATATCTTCTAGGTTAAGGAAGAATGAAATGGTAAAAAACGCAGTTGTAAAAAGTACTCAAAATAATCTTATTCCTCAAAGTATTGATGCTGAAGAAGCTCTTCTCGGGGCAATTTTAACAAGTCCTACAGCTTATGCAAAAATATCAGATTTAATTATTTCACAAGATTTTTATAAGCCTGCAAATAGACTTGTATATGAGACTATAAAATTTTTAAGTGAAAAAAATGACCCTGTAGATATAGTTACCGTTTCTGAAAAACTTAGAGAATCTGGAAAGCTTGAAGATGCTGGAGGAAGAGATTATATAACTGATTTAGCTATTAATTCAGTTACATCTGTAAATGTTCAATATTATGCAAAACTTGTCAAAGATACTGCTATAAGAAGAAATTTAATAGCAGCCGGTTCTGAGATAGTAAATATGTCTTATGAAGCTGATTCTCCGGATTTGGCATTAGATTGTGCAGAAAAACTTATTTTTGGTGTTTCCTCACAAAGGAATACATCAGAAATGCAGCCATTAACAAACCTCGTTTTCGAAACTTATGAAAGAATTGAATACAGATATAATCACATGAATGAACTTTCTGGTGTTGAAACAGGTTTTTATGATTTTGACAATTTAACGTCAGGCTTGCAGCCTTCAACACTTGTAATACTTGCAGCACGTCCTGCAATGGGTAAAACAGCTTTTGCTCTCAATATAGCTCAACATGTAGGATTAAGAACAGATAAAGCTGTTGCAATCTTTTCTCTTGAAATGTCAAAATATGAATTAATGCAAAGAATGCTGGCATCTGAAGCAGAAGTTTCTTCTGAAAGAATAAGAACCGGACATTTACAGCCACAAGATTGGGAAAAAATTACAACAGTTATGACTGCCTTTAGTGATAATTCTAAAATATTTATTGATGATACAGGTGGACTTTCCGTTTCCGATATAAGAGCAAAGTGCAGACGACTTGCTATGACAAATAAAAATCTCGGACTGGTAATTATTGATTATTTACAATTAATTCAGGGTAATAACCCAACAAATAGAAATCAAGAAGTTTCAGAAATTTCAAGAAGTTTAAAAATTTTATCAAAAGAATTGGAGCTTCCTATAATGGCATTAGCTCAATTAAACAGAGCTACAGAAAGCAGAACGGAAAAGAAGCCTTTACTTTCAGATTTACGAGATTCTGGTTCAATAGAACAAGATGCAGATATAGTAATGTTTATTCATAGACCTGAATATTATGATAAAGATAATCCTGATTTAAAAGGTAAGGCTCAATTGTTAATTGCTAAAAACAGAAGTGGTCCAACACCTGATATTAACTTATTATTTCAAGCTAATATTACAAAATTTAAAAATCCAACAAATACAAATGCATTTTAACATTAGCAAATATTAATCAAGATTTTTAAGTACATATAAAGTATCATAAATTTTTTTTAATAATACTTCATTATTATTTCTAATATTACTTTGAGAATATTTTTGACCGTTATCAGAATATGGCATATATTTTGTATAAATAAGACTTTCAGATTTTAACATAGCAGATTCTTTTGCACTTTCAGCAAGAGAGATTAGAGCCCTATATGAGGCATAATGTCGTTCAGGTCTTTGAGCATATTTTAATTGTATTGCATAAGCGTGGTCTATATAGTTACTTGCAATTGCATTAAACATTTGAATATCTTTTTCATCTTCAATATAGCTTTTAAATTTATCCAAAATTAATATTATAGGTTGTATATCTTTTACATATTCAGATGTTCTGCTTTTTTTTATAATAATATCAACGTACTCTTTATTCGTTTTTGGCACTTCTTGTAGTTCAGAAGGTTCATTATCACCAGTCTGTATTGGTTGATGTTTTACTTTTTGAGATTTAATTTTATAGCTCATTTCATTTTCTAAATCAGGTAATGTTCCTTTATAACCTGCTCCGGAAGTTAAAATAGTAATTATTAATAATGAAAAAACTCTCTTCATAATTAAATTATACAAATTTTTATAAAAATGTCATTATTAATTTGGAAGTTCAATTTTTCCAACTTGATTTCTTCCGTTTTCTTTTGCAACATATAACCCTTTATCTGCAAATTCAATCATTTCTTGAGTAGTCAAACCACACATAGGATATGTTGATACTCCAAGACTTATTGTTACTTGTTTTTCTGTGTTTGATGAAATTTTAAAAGGCTTTGATGCAATTGTTTTACAAATTTTATCTGCAATTAAGCGAGCTTCGTCAAATCCTGTATTTCTAAGGATAATTGCCATTTCTTCTCCACCATAACGACAAACAATATCAGAACTTCTGACATTACGTTTCAAGGTATGAGCAACACCTCTCAAAACAGCATCGCCAGCTTGGTGACCATAAGTATCATTAAATTTTTTGAAAAAATCAATGTCAATCATAATTAATGAAAAATTGCGATTATATCTTCTACAATCATCAATACATAATTTCATGTGTTCTTGGAAAAACCTATGATTATACAAATCTGTTAAACCATCAGTAGTGGCGAGTTTATACGTTAGTTCAAAATCTCTTGATTTAAGAATATATTTTGTAATATATACTGCAATGATTGAAAATACTGTTAAAACCATTGGCAAAACAGTCCAAATCCACATATTTGCATATTGCATTATTAATATCGAAAATATTATATAACCTATCAACAAAATTACAGAAACAACAGAAGCAATAGTAACTGACGAACAATAGAAACATATAAAGGCTATCAATCCTGCTAAAACAAGGGAAATAACTATATTTGTAATATCAGAAACAGGTTTTATAAAAGAATTTTCAAGTAAATTATTAAATAAAGTAGCGTGAATTTCAACACCGGGCATATATTTTGATGTAGGAACACTTTTTATATCAGATAGCGAAAATACACTTGTTCCAATAAAAACTACTTTATCTTTAAATGAATCATTCGAAAGTTTTTCTTTGCCATTTTCCATTGATTCAATAACTTTCCACATTGGTATATATTTGAATTTTCTAGTATCTTCAAGACCTGTTTCACCATACCAATTTAGCATTACAGGTTTTCTTGAGTCTTTAATACACAACATTTCATCTGTTATTTTGTATAATTGTTCATCATTATTAGCTTCTTTAATTTGATTGTTTTTATACTTAAAAAACATTTTGTAAGTCATATAATCATAAGCACGATAGAATAACGGTTCATATTTTTCATTTTCATATTTATAAACAGGATAACCAACTGTCAAGGTTATTCTTCTTGTAATACCATCATCATCTTTGGCTGTATTAATGTGCCCGATGTTTCTGGTATTATTTAAAATTTGAGGAATAATTGTTCTGCAATTTTTATAAATTTGCATATTTTTAAAAAATATTTCAGGTGTTTTTTTATCTCCTACGTTAGAAATAGCAGGAGGAAGGATTGGGGGTTTTCTAACTGTAAAATCTCTGTCATCAAAATTTATTGCAGTAAAGGCATTATCATATTTTGCAAATGCAGCACCTAACTTATCATCACTATTTTTATTGTTTTTCATTGAATGAACAAACAATAAATCAAAACCAACAACATTCGGTTTTTGAGATTCTATATAATCTAAAATTTGAGCATAAACGTAACGAGGAATTGGCCATTCTCCGTATTTGTTTATTAAATATTCATAACTTTCATCATCAACTGTTACTATTCTTATGTCATCTGAAACAGTTTTTTTATCAGCCAATACAGTTTGTCTTAAATCAAATGTTTTTAATTCCATTGTATTTATAAAATTTCCAAAACTGCTTTTTAATAAAGCGACTGATATTATTAATAAAGCAAAAACAATAAGAAACGTATAATAAAATAATTTCTTATTGTTTATAAAAAAATCTTTAATTTTTGAAATATTCACTTATTTTTCCTTAATATTTTTAAAACATCCAAGCAACCTCATTATACTCCGGACATTCATTAATTTCATAATTTTTTAAACATTCTATAATAAAATTTTGTGAATTACCTGCATTTATTAAATATTGTAATAAACATTCTTCATTAATACTCATTAATCATCTCTCCACTGTGTATAAATTTATTATTACAGAATGTTAAGAATATTTTATCATACTAAATAATTAAAAATAGCTACAAATATAAACCCGAAGATTTATATATAATATAAATCTTCGGGTAGAAAGAATGTGTCCTAATTATTATTTAGCAAATCTTTAATAATAGCTGATGATATTTGAGCTGATTTGTATTCAAAATCAGCTAATGAATCAGTAGCTGTACCATCTGCCAAATCAGAAACAGCTCTGATGATTATAAATGGTACATTATTTAAAAATGCAGTCTGTGCAATAGCTGCACCTTCCATTTCTGCAGCAGATGCATTGAATATTTTTTTAATTTCTTGTTTTTTCTCAGCACTTCCAACAAACATATCTCCTGACGCAATTATACCTTTATGCAATCTGGATTTTTCTATTGTTTGAGAAGCTGATTTTTCAAATATTTCTATTAAGGTTTTATCTGCATAGAAAACAGTTGGTCTGTCCGGATTAATGCCATTACACATATATCCTCTTGCGTATCCGAGTGCTGTTGCATCAAAATCATGTTGAACTAATTCAGTAGCAATTACTACATCTCCTATTGATAAATCTGATGCAATACCTCCTGCTATTCCTGTATTTACGATACAAACAGGTGAAAATTTATCAATTAAAAATTGTGTACAACTGCTTGCACATACTTTTCCCACACCACTTTTTGCAACTACAACTTCGTGATTGCCAATTTTTCCTTTCAAAATAGAAAATCTTCCTGCTTCTATAGTTTCTTGTTCTGTTAAAATATTTTTTAATAATTCAACTTCACAATCCATAGCACCAATTATTGCAACTAAGCCGTTATTCAGCATAAATCATTTTCTCCTCATTCCAATCTTTCAGAACATCTGTCATATATTTAGCCGTTTCTTTTGCTCCTGACAAATTGTGTTCTTTATAATTTCCACATTCTCTTTTAGTAGTTCCCGGAATTTCACCTTCAAAATCTGCAATAAATGCAAATGTATCTTGCAATAGTTTTATAGCTTGTTTATGAGTAATTTTATCTCTTACTATAAAATAAAATCCTGTTCTACAGCCCATTGGACCAACATATACAATATCATTTG
>JAFQYI010000187.1 GCA_017406505.1 bacterium | reverse complement strand
TACTTTTTATAAAAAAATTATATAAAAATCAGGAATATAGAACGTTGCTAATGAGTGCAATATTTTGCAGTTTAATTATTATGTACAAAATAGCTTTTATTGATAGTTTTTCTGATATTTTAAAGTATTTATTTATAGTATTAATGATGATTGTTGGACTATATTTATGCAAATTATTATTATCAGTAAAATCACTAAAAGATAATCCATCTTATTGGCCTTTTGGACCGAGCTTATTAATATCAATGTTTTTAGTAGCTTTTTATGGTGGAGATATCGCTCATTTTATTTCTACAATATTTTATTAATCTTTAAATAAATGAAAATTTGTAAAAAACAAATAATATAAAGTGAAAAAAGACTTCTGAATAAATCCAGAAGTCTTTTTATACATTTCTTAAATGAAAAAGAACTATTTAAGTTCAACAGTAGCACCAGCTTCTTCAAGTTTTTTCTTGATTTCAGCAGCTTCTTCTTTCTTAACACCTTCTTTAATTGCTTTTGGTGCAGCATCAACTAAGTCTTTAGCTTCTTTCAAGCCTAAACCTGTAATAGCTCTAACTTCTTTAAGAACAGCAATCTTATTTGCACCTGCAGAAACTAATACTATATTAACATCAGTAACTTCTTCTTCTGCAGCTGCAGCTGCTGCTGGAGCTGCAGCTGCAACTGCTACTGGAGCTGCTGCAGATACGCCAAACTTTTCTTCCATTGCTTTAACTAATTCTGCTGCTTCAAGCAATGTGAGTGCTTCTATTTTTTCTAAAATTTCTGTTACGTTGCTCATTTTATTTCTCCTTTAATTTTGTCTTTCGTAATTATGCTGCTATCATTATGCAGCGTCTTTTTTCTTTGCAACTGCATCTATCGCCCTTACTAAACTGCTCATAACAGCATTTACAGCACCTGCGATACCTGTTGCCGGTGAATTTACGCAGCCAAGCATTTTTGCATAAAGTTCTTCTTTTGATGGAAGATTTGCAAGTTCCTTTGTTTGGTCAGCATTTAATAATTGACCATCTAAACCAGCTGCAACAATTACACCTTTTTTCTTTTCTTTTATAAACTTAGCTAAAACTTTTGCCGGTGCTGCAGGATCTTCAAATCCAAATGCTACAGCGATAGGACCTTTAAATGTTTCTGTAAGCATTTCATATTCTGTTCCTTTTACAGCCAGCTTTGCTAAGGTGTTTTTTGTAACCATATAATCGCCACCGATTTTTTGAAGTTCACGACGTAAATATTGAATTTCTTCAACTGTCATTCCCTTATATTCGGTAACTATAGCTACTTTAGCTTTTTCCATTTTTGCTTTAATAGAATCGGCTTTTTCTTGTTTAAAAGCTTTTGTTGCCATTTTTGCTCCTTTTTATTTTATCGACCTGTTTTTCTTTCGTAAAAACAAAAATTTTACGAATGAAACCAATCGTAAAATCTAAAATTTTAATTTTCTATTTTGAAATTATTAAAAATTTGATGTTACCTAATTTGGGAAAATTAAGGGATTTTACATTCCCCCCAAATGTCTTTGGCTTCAAAAATATAATAATAAAAACATTTTTTTTTATCAAGTATTAATATTAAATTTTTCAAAAGTATACATTTACTTAGAAAAGAAGAAAGTTAATAAAAATTTTATATCACTTGATATTTATATGAAGTTGGATAGTTTTTGGCAAAATTACAATCTTTTGTGATTTGCTCTTTTAATTCATTTAGAGATTTGAATGGGCGTTCATCTCGAATTTTCGCAATAATTGAAACCTCTATTATTTGTCCGTATAAATTTCCTGAAAATCCAATAAGGTGTACTTCCGGAACAGGTGTAAAATCATTTTTATCAACAGTAGGTCTTAATCCATAATTCATAACACCCTTATACGTTACTGAATGAGTATGAACATTTACGTAATATACTCCTTTTTCTATTTCTTCTATATTTTCCGGATATACTAAATTTGCTGTCGGAAAATCAATTGTTCGACCAATTTGTCGTCCGTGAACTACCGGCGACTTAATATAAAAATCATAGCCCAACATATCTCTTGCCAGTTCAAAATCTGAATTTTTTATTGCATTTTTTATTGCAGATGAGCTTATGGTTCTATTATCAGTCGTTATTGGGGGTATTTCAAAATACTTAAAATTAAAATCTTTTGCATATTCCTTTAATATTTTTGTATTTCCCATTCCTCCCATACCAAATGTATGATTGTATCCCGTTGTAATTGCTATTGGTCTAAAATATGGTAATATAATTTTTTCCATGTATGCACTATATGTCATATTAGCAATATCAGCATCAAAATTTAATAAAAAAACGTAATCCACTCCTAGCTGATTAAGCTTGTTAATTTTATCATTAAATTCAATAATATTTTTAATTTTTTTTCCATTAAAAAACTCTCTGGGATGTGAATTAAATAAAATTACTCCTGATTTAGCTCCGTTTTGTTTTGCAAATTTAACTGCATTATTTATAACTACGGCATGCCCTAAATGGATACCATCAAAAAAACCTAAAGCTAAAGATATATTGTTTACGTATTCTAATCCTGTAACTACTTTCATAAATTATATTATATATTTTTTCAAAAAAATTGTCGATATTTTATACAAACGGTGGATTTTTGTTTTTTTTTATGAATTAAAATTAAAATATGAAAATTTTATCTAAAAAAGAACTTAAACAAAAATTTAATTTATTAAGAGCTCAAAAATTAGAGCCTTCTAATCTTGAATGCAGTTTAGATTTTAATCGTTCTCCGGAAGAAGAACATATGCATTGGGGTGCTTATGTTGATGAAAAAGAAAATGTTATATTTAAAATTGCAACTTTTTTAGATGCGATTTCAGTTTCTGTTGAAATTAAATCAAATAGAAAAAGAGCCTTTAAAATTTTACCTTTAGAAAACAAATGTAATGGTGTATTTGAATTAACCGTAGGTAAAAAAATTGCGAGAAAAGGTGATAGATATAGATTCATTATCGATAGACCAAATAAACAAAGAAAAAGAGTTCGTGATCCTTATTCAATGTTACAAGATAATTTTCCATCCTGGTCTATTATTTTTGACCATCACGAATATAAATGGCATGATAAAAAATGGAGAGAAGGAAAAAATCCTGCAAGAGTCAGCAGATTAGCAAGTCCTATAAGAAAACTCTCTCCTATTGGAAGCTTAAGAATTTATGAAGTAAATATACCTTCTTTAACAGAAAAAGGTACTTATAAATCTGCTAAAGAAAAATTTAAAGAAGCTGCTAAACTCGGGTTTAATGCAGTAGAAATTATGCCTGTTGAAAATTGTTTTTCTTACAATTGGGGTTATGATGGTGTAGATAAATTTGCTCCGAACAGAACTTATGGAACTCCTAATGATTTAAAATCGCTAATTGATTATGCTCATTCTATAAACTTGAACGTGATTATGGATATGGTTCCAAATCATTTTGGACCTGATATGGTCGATATTCAAAATGCAGGTCCGTATACAGATGGCTGTAATGAATTTGGTCTTAAATTTAACTATGAAAAAGATAATTATGAACATTCCAGAAATTTTATCGTAAATGCTGCATTAAATTGGCTTGTTAATTACCATTGTGATGGTTTAAGATTTGATTTAACAAAATATATGCACTCAGATTATACTATGAAATTAATAGCTGCAGAATTGCATTTTCACCAACATGATGCATTTATGATTGCAGAAGATGCCAGAGATAATGATGTCCGTGTTACTTCAGCTTTTCCTCCCGAAGAAATTGATGAAAATATAAGACATCATAAATCTTTTATAAATAAAATTATGAATAATAATTGTTCTTTATCAACTTTAGGTTTTGATTCGGAATGGGATTTTCCTTATCATAAACAAATTGCAGCTTTAATGCTTGAATATTGGGGTGGCTTTCCTAAAAGTATTAATGCTTTTGATAGAGTTGTCAAAAATTCCGAAAATAGAGTTAAATATGCAATGAGCCATGATGAAATTGGTAATATTGACGGAACAAGACTTATAACTAAGATTTTTGCAAAAGAAATTAATATATATAAAAATATACCTAAAAATAAAAAACATAGAAGAGAACAAGAATTTGCCCATGTCTCTCACGATATATTGAAAAAACTTTTAACAGGCGAACTTGAAAAAATGTCCCCTGCTCAATTTGTAGAATACACTAAAAATAATTACCTTGCGTTAAGTGTTAATGTATCAGGACTGAAACAGGCATATAGGAAAGCTCTAAAAATGTATAGACTTGCCCTTGGTGCAACTTTTTCAATTCCTGGACCTAAAATGGTTTTTCAAGGCGATGAGAATGGTGAAATGACGTATTTTAAATTTTTTAGAGAATTTTCCTCCGGTTACGAAAAATGCTTGGAATCAAAAGGGTATAAACCTGGTTTTGAGGCTCTTAAAGATTCTAAAATAGGTAGTATTCACTATTGTAAAAAATATTCTCAAGATTTAAAAAATACTGAAAAATTTATGTTTGATTTAAACAAAATTAATGAAGAAAATTCTTCTCTACAATCCGGAAAAGTTATTGATACTGTTTCACACCCTATATCATGGGTTCATGCAACTCATTGTGTTGATAATTCTAATCAGATTTTTTCAATAACAAATTTTTCTGATGTATCTTATTTAAACAATTATAAATTACCTTTTCCGGAAGGAATTTGGAAAGAAATTATTAATTCTGACAGCAAAAGATATGGAGCAGAAGGTTCTTTTTTAAATCATAGTAAGATTATTTCTGACAGAAAAATACCGGTAAAGATTTCTTTACCAGCGTATGGAACTTTATTTTTTAAAAAAATTAACTAATGTTCGTGATGATGTTCTTCTTCGTCATCTTCAGCAAGTTCTGCTTCTGTAATTTCTGTTACATAATCTGCAACTTTATCAAATTCTTCGTCATCTTCAATTTTTTCAAAAATGAAATCTTCACCGTCTTTTTTTAATCTCATAATGATAACTTTATCTCCTGCTTTTTCTGGATTTTTTATATCAAATCCCTCTATTGGATATAAAAGACCATATTCAATTTCATCAACTTCAACTATATCTACCAATTCAAACTTAACAAGATTACCATGTTCGTCAATAGTTTCGATAATATTGTCATTATTTACATTATCACTCATTTTATACCTGCTTTCTATCTAAGTAT
>JAFQYI010000186.1 GCA_017406505.1 bacterium | reverse complement strand
TTATCCAATCTTGATATTGGAGGTAATACACCAAATGCATCAGCTGTTAAAAATACTACAACTTTTGGTATTCCACCTTTTGATGGAATTTGTGCATTATTTATATAATCAATTGGATAACCAACACGAGTATTTTCCGTTAATGAACCATCATTAAAATCAAATTCACGTGTTTCATCATCCATAACAACATTTTCTACTAATGAACCAAATTTAATTGCATTATATATATCTGGTTCATTTTCTGCTGAAAGATTTATACATTTAGCATAACAACCACCTTCAAAATTGAATACACCATCAGGAGACCAACCATGTTCATCATCTCCGATTAATTTTCTTGCAGGGTCTGCTGAAAGAGTTGTTTTTCCTGTTCCTGATAAGCCAAAGAATACTGCTGTTTCTTTAGTTTCAGGATCCATATTTGCTGAACAATGCATTGGAAGTACATTTTTCTTTGTCATAATGTAATTCATTGTCGCAAATACTGATTTTTTAATTTCTCCTGAATATTGTGAACCACAAATAATAATTGTATGAGCTTCGTAATCTATAGCTATACATGCTTCCGAATTAACTCCATCAACTTCCGGATCACATTTAAATCCCGGTGCACAAAGAATTGTATAATCAGGTTCACCATATTGTGCCAATTCTTCAACAGTCGGTCTGATTAATAATTGATGAATAAATAAGTTTTGACTTGCCATTTCATTTATAACTCTAAATTTTTGAGTATATTTTTTATCAGCACCTGCAAAACCATCAAATATAAATACTTCTCTGTTTTGTAAATATGCTGCAATCTTTCCTTTAATTGAATTAAATTTTTCTCTTGAAATTGGTCTATTAACTTTTCCCCAAGCAATTTCATTGTGTACACCATCTGTATCAACAATAAATTTATCTTTTGGTGAACGACCGGTATATTTACCTGTTGTAACAACTAATGCCCCTGTATTTGATAATTTACCTTCGCCCAAACGAAGAGCAGCTTCTGTCAATTGAGCAGGAGTTAAATTACGATAAACAGCCTTTGGTGCTATAATACCAAATTTTTCTATTCCATAAGTTTCCATATATTTTCTCCTTTTTATATGTTTTATATATTTATAGTAATATCACAAAAATGTTTAGTGTGGAATTAAAGCAAGTAAAACACCTGCAGCAACAGCAGAACCTATAACTCCGGCAACATTCGGACCCATTGCATGCATTAAGAGATAATTTTGTGGATTTTCTTCCAAGCCAACTTTATTTGATACCCTTGCAGCCATAGGTACTGCAGATACACCTGCTGAACCTATTAAAGGATTTATTTTTTCTTTTAAAAATAAATTCATAAATTTTGCCATAATTACACCTGCTGCTGTTGCTAGTGAAAATGCTATAATTCCTAATAATAATATTTTTAAAGTTTCTACTGTTAAAAAATGGTCTGCCTGTAATTTTGAGCCAACTGTCAAACCTAAAAATATTGTAACTATATTTATTAATGCATTTTGCATTGTGTCTGAAAGTCTGTCAGTTACTCCACATTCTTTACATAAATTACCAAACGTTAATGCTCCAACTAATGGACAAGCTGAGGGTAAAAATACTAAACATAAAACAAGTACCAATATCGGAAATACGATTTTTTCACGTTTAGAAACTTCTCTTAACTGTGTCATTTGAATTTTACGTTCTTCTTTTGTTGTCAATAACCTCATTATCGGAGGCTGAATTACCGGAACAAGAGCCATGTATGAATATGCAGCAACTGCTATTGAGCCTAATAATTCCTGCTTTAATTTTGTTGTTACATATATTGAAGTAGGACCGTCAGCTCCACCTATTATTCCTATAGAACCTGCTGCCTGCATATCAAAGCCTAAGACAATAGCCAAAAGTAATGCCCCAAATATACCAAATTGAGCTGCCCCACCTAATAACAATGTTTTAGGGTTTGCTATCAACGGACCAAAATCTGTCATTGCACCAACTCCCATAAAAATTATCAATGGGAATAAACCTTTATCAATACCGGCAGCAAATATTATTCCTAAAAACCCATTTGGACCAGCTATTTCTTCTCCCAAAGGCATTGGAATATTTGATAAAATACCTCCAAAAGCTATAGGAACAAGCAATAACGGTTCAAATTGTTTTTTTATACCTAGCCATAGTAAGAAACAACATATCACTATCATTATCGGCTGCCCAAAATGAGCCAAAAATTGTTCTACACATGTTCCATTCACTTGAGATTGTGCTGTTTGTATAAAATTATAGATACCCGTAGAGTTCCATAATGCGTTTAAGCCCTCTGTTAATTGCATTTCAAGCCTCCTATCCTACAGTTACCATAACTTGTCCTGATTGAACTTTATCACCTTGTGAAACATTCAATGATGTAATTATTCCTGCAATGGGAGATTTAATCGGTGTTTCCATCTTCATTGCTTCAATAACAAGTATTTCTTCATTTTCTTCTACACTGTCACCAACTGATTTTAAAACTCTCAAAACTGCACCCGGCATTGGAGCTTTAACTTCTGTACCTTCACCTGAACTTGCATTTACTGATGATTCTTCTATTCCATCTTTAACATCAAATGAATATTCTTTTCCATTTACAACAGCCTTATCACCGTTAAATTTAACTGAATATTTCTTTCCGTTTACGGTAACTGTACAAGCATCTGATGATGTTGTTGAAACTTGTGCTTTTTCTTTGTTTGCAGATTTATCAACTGAAACAACTCCTTTTCCGAGTAAAAAGTCTATACCTTTATCTACATTTCCATCTTTACAAGCTGCTGCAATAAATAAGTTTTCATCAGTTACGGGAAGTCCTGCTGCTTTTAATCTTTCTTCTGCTGCTTTCAATCCTTTTTCAGGGTCTTTTTCATTCAAATCAACAACTTTTTCTGTTGTTGGTTCCATATTTAATTTTTCACTTGCCCATTTCACTAATTCAGGATCAGGTTCACAAGGAGTTTT
Source organism: bacterium (assembly GCA_017406505.1). GTDB lineage: Bacteria > Cyanobacteriota > Vampirovibrionia > Gastranaerophilales > Gastranaerophilaceae > RUG841. The sequence continues at coordinate 20,877 of JAFQYI010000186.1, read as the reverse complement.
GCCAAAATATCCCAAAAGCATCTTTGCATAACCCGGATTTGCGTTATCCCAAGGTTTTTCAGATATAGCATTTAAAAATGATTGCTGTGCATAAAATTGAGAAACAGGTGTAACTGATGTTGCAAATCCACCTCTTTCCACAACTTCTTTCATGTTTGCTATAAGTTTAGGAAATTTATCAAGCATTCCCATATCTTTCAATTGATTAACCGTTGTTGCAGTTGCTCCACCGGGAAGTGGTGCTTGAATAAGAATTGGATTTACAGCTAAAGAAATAGGAGAAATAGGATAATCTTTCATACATTCTTTGAAAATTTCTTCTGTTTCCATAACTTTCTTTATATCTAAACCTAAATCATATTCTGTTCCTTTTAGAGCATGCCACATTGAAATAATATCAGGTTGTCCAGTTCCTCCTGATACAGGTTTCATAGCTAGGTCAATACCATCTGCACCACCATCAAGTGCTGCTAAATATGCTGCCAAACCTGTTCCTGCCGTTTCATGAGAATGGAAACGTATATGAGCTTCTTGACCTAATATTTCACGTGCCATTTTTACAGTTTTATATACTTTTCTAGGATTCGATGTTCCTGATGCATCTTTGAATGCCAGAGAATCAAATGGCAATCCAGAATCTAAAATATTTCTTAAAACTCTTTCATAAAAAGCGACATCATGAGCACCTTCACAACCGTAAGGAAGCTCCATCATTGTAATTGTTACTTCGTGTTTTAAACCATGTTTTTTTATACTATTTGCCGAATCAATCAAATTATTAACATCATTTAATGCATCAAAATTTCTTATTACATTAACTCCGTGTTTTGCAAACATTTTTGCGTGTAAATCAATAACATCACGAGGCTGAGAATTTAAACCTACAACATTAACTCCTCTTGATAAAGACTGTAAAGTTACATCAGGACCAACAGCTGTTCTGATTTTATCCATTGTTTCAAATGCATTTTCATTACAGAAAAATATTGGAGCTTGAAATCTTGCACCACCTGCTGTTTCAAAGTGTTTTATACCTGCTTCAACAGCTGCTTGCAAAGCCGGAATAAAATCATCAACAAGAACTTTTGCTCCGTATATAGACTGAAATCCATCTCTAAAAGATGTATCCATCACTTTAATTTCTTTTTTAGCCATTTTCTTTTTCCTTTTTATATCTATTTAATACTATATTATTTTCTATATTTTGCAGCAGCTATTGCAATAGCTAATTCTGCTCCATTATCAATTGTTTTTAACGGCTTTGATACGTTTTGTATTTGTTCCGGAAATATCTTGTTCAAATAACCTACAAATTTACTCATACAAGATACGGCAAACCATAAAATTATAAGAAACGAAAATACCGTTCCCATGCCTGTAGCCATCAATATACAACCTTCGTTTAACATAATATATCTCCACTTACTACCTTAATTTTTTCACCTTGTTTATTGAAAACAGAAAATGTTCCATCATCATTTAAGCCTGCAAAATCATATTCTCCGTCCATAAATGAGCCACCTAATTTTACAGTTTTAGAATGGAATTTACACATTTTTTTGTAATCATCTGCTATATATTCAAACCCTTTTATTACAAAATTTTCCAAACCTTCGTAAAAATTTTCCGAAATTTCATCAATTAGTTTTTCTTTATCAAAACTTTTACCTGATATTATTTTCATAGATGTTGCTTTTGGTAAATTATTATAAAAATCTTGTTCTGTATTAACATTAATACCTACACCCAATGCTACTCCCAAAATTTTTCCGTTTTCATTAATTGCTTCAGACAAAATTCCTACAAATTTCATTCCATTGTATAATATATCATTTGGCCATTTGATATCTGATTTTATTCCATATTTTTCATTAAAAATTTTATTCAAAACTACTGACAAATATTGAGTTAAGTTCATATACGGAAAATCATTAATATTTTTAGATTTAAACACAAAAGTCATATAAATATTATCAGAAGAACAACTTTCCCACACTCTGTCAAATCGTCCTCTCCCTTTTGTTTGGATATTCGTAATAATAACATCTCCCATGTTCAATTCATTAAAATGTTCCAGAACATAAGAATTTGTAGAATTTAATTTTGTAAAATATTTTTTATTACAAATCACCATATATTAATTGTACAACAAACACTAATATTTGTTACCAAAAATTTTAAAAATTTTACGGATTTATCTATTAGCGTATAATTTTTATAACAAATCTATTGGATTTACATCAATTTTAATTTTCAAGTCTTTTGGGAGTTTTATATTTTTATAAAACTTTGAAACAAATATATGTCCTGTTTTACCTGATAAATTTTTTATTAAAATTTCATATCTGTATTCATTGTTTAATTTTTCTATTGCACAAGATGAAGCAGGACTTACTTCAAAATTTTGACTATAGTTTTTTTCTTTAATTACTTTTTTTAAATAATTTTCTATTTCTTTTGAAGCTTGCTGAACTCTTATATCTTCTTGTCCGAAAATAATGAGTCTTATAACTTGAGAAAAAGGAGGATAATTAAATTCTTTTCTTAATTTTATTTCTTCTTCATAAAATTGCATATAATTTTGTTCTTTTGCAGACTTTATCGCAGAAAAATCGGGATTGAATGTTTGAAATACAACTGAACCTCCATATTGTCCACGACCAGCCCGACCTGCAACTTGTGTTAATAGTTGAAAGCCTCTTTCTGTTGAACGAAAATCAGGGAAAATAAATGAATTATCTGAATTTATAACACCTACAAGAGTAACATTTTCATTATCCAAACCTTTGGCACTCATTTGAGTTCCTATTAAAATATCAATTTCTCCTGTTTCAAATTCTTTTAGTATTTGTGCATAAGCATTTTTATGCGTCATACTATCAGAATCAAATCGTTTAACATTAGCTGTAGGAAATATTTTCTTAATTATATCCTCAACTTTTTCTGTTCCCATTCCCGAAAAATTCAAACTATCTGCTCCACAAGACGGACATTTTTCAGACTCTTGCATTTCAAAATCACACCAATGGCATTTATAAGAATTTTTATTTTTATGATAAACAAGAGGTATGGAACAATTCGGACAAGTTAAAATTTCTCCACAAGACGGACATTGTATTTTTGTTGAAAAGCCCAACCTATTCATTAATAAAATCGTTTGTTTTTTATTCTTTAAATTTTCTTCAATCTTACTAATTAAGTATCTTGAAAATTTCTTTTGACCTTTTGAAGAAATTTCTTCTTTCATATCCACAATTGTTACAGGAGCAAGAGGAACATTATTAAATCGTTCTTTTAACTCTATCAAATTATCACTTATTTTTGCTTTATAATAAGAACAAACATCAGGAGTAGCACTTCCTTTTATAACCGTTGCTTTATTAATAATTGCAAGTTTTTCAGCTACTTCAACAGCATTATAATATGGTGGAGGCATTGTTTGCTTATATGATGTTTCATGTTCTTCATCTATAACAATAAGTCCGATATTTTTCAATGGTGCAAATACTGCAGAACGAGCTCCGACAAGAATTTTTATTCTGTTTTGCTTTAATTTTGTTCTAATATCATATTTTTCAGCCTCCGATACAGAACTGTGCCATATTCCTACATTTTCTATACCAAACCTCTGTGCTGTTTTTTTTACAAGCATTGATGCTATTGCAATTTCAGGGGCAAGAAACAGAACATTTTTTCCATTTTCTATAACTTTTTTCATTAATGCAAAATATAATTCCGTTTTTCCTGATGCAGTAACACCATGAACTAAAATTGGTTCTGTTTGACCATTATCAATCTTTTTTGAAATTTTTGTATATGCTGTTTTTTGTTCTTCTGATAATTGAGGGAAATTAGTTTGTGGTAAAGTTTCGTATATTTTTAATGGATTTCTATCTATTTTTTTACAAAAAATTTCTATAAGATTTTCTTTTTGCATTTTTTTCAAGGTTGGTAATGTTGTTTTTGCAGATTTTAAAAAATTTGGAATAGACACATCTTTGTATTGTTCTAAGACTTCTAAAATTTTTAAAAATTTTTTATTTAATGTTTCTTTCGACAAAATTTTCACATATCTTTGTGTTTTATCCGTTATTTTTTGTTCATCTATTATATTTTCGGATTTCAAATACCCTTTTTGTTTCAAATTTCTTATAATTCTTGCAAATTTTTCTCGAGTAAAATGAGATTTTCTCTTTAATGCTATTTCTGAAGTTGGTATATTAAATTCAAGTGCTAATAATATTTTTTCTTCATCAGAACTTATTGTAACGGGTATGTTTTCACAAATTCTTGTAATTTTTGTCTTATATTTGCCAAAAAGTTTTGAAGAACAAGCCGTTTGAATAACGGAATTCAAATCACAAACATAATATCTTGCAGTCCAAAGAAGTAATTGCATATACTCGGGAGTAAATGCAACATCTTCGTCAAGTACATCTATTATTGATTTAATATTATAATTTCCGTCAATCTCATCAGAAAAACCTGTTACAAAACCATTTACAGCATTTTTTACCCCAAAAGGCACAACAACAGGTGAACCATATTTGATTTTATTTTTCAAATCATCAGGTATTAAATAAGTAAAAGCTTTTGTTCCTAATCCATTTATATCTGTAACAACAAGGGCATATTTTTTTAATATGCCCTCGCTAGTCATTTTGTCAGTTACTTTAACATCATTAGACATTAAACGTCAGCTTCCTCTGTATTTAAAAGTTCTTCCATAGCTTTATCTACAGCATCTTTTAATGTCATAAGTGCATCAGGTGCTACTGTTACACCTTTTTTTGTTGGAAGCCATGTTTGCCCGTCATCTGTTGTGTAAAATATTCTCAAATCAAGATAACTTTTTCCTTTGTATGTTTTAATAGCAATTTGTAATTGTTCTGTAGCACTTCTTGCTATTGTAGCAAGCATTGTTCCTTCGTCAGCCATATTATTTCTCCTTTATTTATAATCCTATTGTTTTTGCATAATCAGGTATTTCAAAAGGTACATTATTTGCATCTTTATCTGTAAATTCCTGATAAATTATTGCAGATTTTGCTTTCGCATTATCATAGTATGCTCTATCTATATACTTCAAATACGTATCATTCAAATCACCGGAATAATTTCCGAGTTTTTTTGCAAATTTTAAAAGATTTTCTTTATTTGAACCTGCTCCATAAGCTTTGGTTTTTGCATCTGTGCCTGATGGTCTGATTTCAATATATTTGTCATCAAACAACAAGTATGTTCCATCACCAACAAATAACACATCTTTTAGATTATCAAAATCGAGTTCTGTACCAAAAGTAGCTTTTAAAATTTCTTTTGCATTATCAACAGTTATTTTACCTTCTCTTTTAGCCATAGCTATAGCAAGATAAAAGACATCATTTTTAGTACGTTTTGCTTCGCCTTCTTTCTTTGCAAGAGTGAGCTTTGCAATATCAGGTTCTGATTCATTATAGTATGCAATATCTTCTCTAACATCAAATTTTCCGATAATGTTATTATCTTCAAAAAGCTTAACAAGAGCTTCTGATAGAGTAAGTTTTTCTTTATTCAAATAACTTACAAGTGCAGAACCTATAACTATTGCTTCCGTTGCACTTTTTTCACGCATTGCAATTGCCATTCTTCCTGCCTTTGAAACAACAGGTTTTTCAGCTCCGATAATCATACCTCCGGATTCTTCTCCTGCAAAAACAACTGCAGGATTGTTTCCGAGATTTACATCATATCCAAATACATCTGTAATAATTACATCTTGTCCGGGCTTTTCAGAAATTTGCTTTTCAACTTTTTTCATTATATTCGCAATTTCTTTAAATCCTACAGGTACATTAACAACTTTAACACCGTTATTTTCTGCCCATTCATCCCAAGATTTTGCAGATGCAGTCGTTTTAATTATAAATCTCGTATGATTATCCCAAAGACCTGATTGTTTTAATTGTTTTGCCCAAAAATCCATAATTAAAAGGAATGATTGATTTGCCGTTAATACAGATAAAATTCTTCCATCATTAAGAGCTACATAATCAATACCCGTTTGTTTTAATTTATCAGCATTTTTAATATCTTCTATTTGACAAACGGTAAATCTGTCATGGTCTGGGTCTGTTATAAATATTGCTGTTCCTATCGGATATTTAGCAAGTTTTTCTTTATAATTTAAAGTTTCAATTACAGGGAAGAAAGGCTTTCCATCTTTGTCTTTTGCAACCACGGTTGTATCTAATGAATAATCATAAAAACATTTATTGCCTTTACTATCGTGATCATATTTTCCTATTCCGTAGAAAAACGGATCTTCATCTGTATTAAACCAATCATAATGTTTTTCAATTTTTAAATCTTTTAATACTCTTGAAAGAGTTCTGTATGCTGAACCACCAACATTTTCAATAACAATTTTATCTTTAAGTTCATCAATCAATTTAATATTGTTGTCATTTGCTACACCACTTCTGAGATATTCAACATATAAATCAATGCCATCATGATATTTTTTTAGGAAATCGCCATTGATTAATTTATCATTATTTGCAGCAATTTTAATGTCATAGTAGCCTTTTTCTTCAACTTCTTTAAAAATAGCTTTTATTTGATTAACAAAAGCCATTGATTCTTCGGGAAGATATTGACTGCCTTGAGAATTTAAATCTTTTGTAGCATTTTTAACACTAATACCATGACTTGATGTAATATACTCACCACCAAGTAAATCAAGTTTGAAAGCTAAAAATGATGCTAGCCAAATAGGCATTGATTTTCTATCCTTTGTAGTCAAAGTTTCAATACCTTGTGCAGCTTGTACTCTTGCAATCATATCAAGAAAGAGTTCAGAATTGTAACGAACTTCTCTACCTACTAATTTCAATAATTTTTTATTTTTATAATTTTTTTTAGCAACAAGAGCTTTAGCATGAGTAGCAAGAATTATACCGATAACATTAATCGGGAATCTTGCATCATGTGGATATAAAATATTTTGAGGACCTCTGATGCCTGCTGTTGAAACAGCTGCTTCTTTTGCATAATTTGCAAGCCAATTTGATAAATTTAAACCCTCAGGATTTGTTTTTTCATCATAAGGAGCAAGATGCTCTTTTTTTATTCTTAAAACAAATTCATCTTTATTATGAAAGTCAGGAAGTGAACTGTTTTTAACATATTCAGGTGTATTTTTTTCAACAGATGCAAAAAGTTCTTTTTCTATTTCACTATGTGCTTGTTTCATCATTTTACAATCCTCATTTCTTTTGTGATTAGTATAACATATCTTATTTAAATCATGAACAGGTTTTTTACCTATATTATGACTTAAATCGCAAGTATATCCAACTTGAACACTACATACGACCGTAAATAATACTGCTTCAATATATTTTAAAAAATTATTCAAAACTCATACCTATAAATTTTTCTTAAAAATCATTTTAACAAAAAAAGAAGTGTTTACAAGCCTATAATATAATCTATGAAAAAAGATTATTTTTTATACCGAGGTTTAAAATTTTTAATGTGAAAACATAATTCAGAATAATTTCCTTTAAAATTTAAACAACAGTCATAAATATAAAGATAGGATAACTCTTTAACATTAGTAATATCATCAATAAATTCATTAAGATTATTTTCAATATTCCATTTTGCTGTCAAAATTTTATTTCTTGTCGTAAAAATTTTAATAATATAGCCCTTTTATAATTCCTGCAAAAATTCTTTGATTTCAAGAATCTGTAAAAGAATTCTTTACTCTACTAACAATAGTCATAATATTATTATTTCTTCATAAAGAACTCTCTTTTTCACAAATTTTATACTAAACATTAAAAAAATATTAAAAAGATTTGAGATTAAACTGTTTTTAAATATAATAATTAAAAGAGGATATTATTATGAGTAAACATAAAAATAAAAATGAAAATCAAAAATCTTCAAATCCTTTTGCCGATGAAAATGCCCAAAAAGATATTGAAGATATTCAACATTCAGTAGAACAAATAACTGATAATTCAGAGGAAAAGACAGAAATACATCAAAATAACACAATAGATGAAAATTCTTCTGAAAAAATGAATAGTGAAGAAAAAACTCAAAATAATTCACCAGAAGAAAAGAAAGGTGGAATTTTAGATGGTATTTTCGGTAAGAAGTCTGATGAAGAATTAAAAAAAGTTAAAGAAGCCTATGATACCTTGAATAATCAATATTTAAGACTTGCTGCTGATTTCGATAATTATAGAAAACGTCAAGAATCAGAAAGAGAAAGTCTTATTAAATACGGCATGGAACGAGCATTGAAAAAAATGATAGAAATAGCTGATAACTTTGCTAGAGCTGAAAAGGCTATGGTTGGTATTGAGGATTGCGAAAAAGCAAAAGAATCTTTCTTTGTTTTAAATAAACAATTTAAAGACTCTTTAACAAAATTAGGTCTTGAAGAAATTAAAGCAGAAGGAGAAATGTTTAATCCGAATTTACACGAAGCTGTAATGCAAGTTCCAACAGATGAAAAACCTGAAGAAACAATTATACAGGAAATGCAAAAAGGCTATAAATATGGTGATAAAGTCTTGAGAGCATCTATGGTAAGTGTCGCAGTAAGTAAGTGAAAGTAAAACAATGACTGATTATTATGAAATATTAGGTGTAAGTCGTGATGCTGGTAAAGATGAAATAAAATCAGCATTTCGTAAAAGAGCAAGAGAATTGCATCCTGATGTCAATAAGGCACCTGATGCAGAAGAAAAATTTAAAGAATTAGGAAAAGCATACGAAACATTATCCGATGATGATAAAAGAGCTTTATATGACAGATATGGAGAAGAAGGTTTATCGAATGCCGGATATAGCAATTCCGGACCTTTTGAGTATGGTTTTGGTGGTTTGAATGATATTTTTGAAGCCTTTTTTGGTGGTGGATTTAGAGAACAGTCAAATCCAAATGCCCCAAGAAAAGGTTCTGATTTGAGAATAAACATTCAACTCGACTTTAAAGAATCAGTTTTTGGTGTTGAAAAAGAAATAACAATTTCTCATGAAACTGTATGTAAAACTTGTAATGGTACAGGTGGTAAGGCAGGAACCTCTCCAATCACTTGCAATACCTGTGGTGGAACTGGACAAATTCAACATGTTACTCAAACTATGCTGGGGAGTTTTAGCCAAATTTCTATTTGTCCAAATTGTCATGGGAAAGGTCAAGTTTATGCAGAAAAATGTCCTGATTGCCATGGTTCAGGCTCAAAAGAAGAAGAAAAAAAATTAAAAGTTAAAATTCCTGCCGGAGTTGATAATCATACAAAAATAAGAATTGCTGGTGAAGGCGATTCCGGCAAAAATGGTGGCAAGTCTGGAGATTTGTACGTTGTTATTCTTGTAAAAGATGATGATTATTTTATTAGAAAAGGAAATGATGTATACACTATTTTAAATATATCATTCCCACAAGCTGCACTTGGTGATGAAGTTGAAATTGTAACTCTCGATGGTACAAAAAAAATATCGATTCCTGCAGGAGTAGAACAGGATAAAATTTTAACTATAAAAGGTGAAGGTGTTCCTTTTGTTGGCACAAATAGACGTGGAGATCATCATGTTATTGTTAAAATTTCATCTCCCAAAACTTTGACGAAAGAAGAAAAAGAACTCTATACAAAACTTTTTGAATTGACAAAAGGAAAAAAACATCAAGAAAGTATTATAGATAAAGTTAAAAGTTCTTTTGGTAAATAATATAGGAATAAACTATGAAAAAGAAAATACTATTTGCAATGATATTCACAACACTATTGTTTAGTAATTTAACTTCTGAAGCAGTATTGTTGCCACATAATATGCAAGTTTATATGTTTACAAATGCAATTGGTGCTTCAATACGTTTTGATGGTTTAATTAATTTACCAGATGGAAATATATATATTCCGGTTATTCCTGCCATAGAAAAAAATGTTGATAAATTAGAAATTACATATACATATCCAAGTGGAAAGTCGTTAAATGATAGACCAGATATTATTTGCTTCAATAATAATTATTCTTTATTAAGAGTCATTCCTGATGGAAAGAAAAAAACAGTAACATCGTACGATAACTTACCTGAAATTGTAAAGACAGGAGTATTTCCTCAAGACATGCTTGTTCCTACAGGATTTTATATTTCAGAGAACTTGAGAGGTCTTTTAGGCAATCTTGAGATACCGGTCAATGTTACGTCAATAGAGAAAAAATATCTAAAAAAAGAAATAAAACAGATTGTCCAAAAAAATAATCAGAATATAACTAATGAAAATAGTACTATAGTAAATAAGAATGGAAAAAAGATTGTTAAAACTCATAAAAAAGTTCTTAAAACAAAAATGCCACAAGAACTTAATAATAAAATGTATCTTGTAACAAATTTTGATTCTCAATATTTAAAAGTTTTTATTCCTGGCAGACCAGAACCCATATATGGTCTTAAATTAAAAGGTGTTTTAAAAGATGCAAAAATAACTCCAGATAACAAGTATTTAATAACAGCTGTTTTTGGAAAAAATCAAGTTGATATAGCTGATTTATCAAATGAACAAATAGCAAAAAGTCTTGAATTAGATATGCAAGCATCTGAAATAGAAATAGATAAAGATACAAATAAAGCATATATTCTTAGTTCTGAAGGTAAATCAATATTTATTGTAAATTTACAAGAAATGCAAATTACAGAAAAAGTAAAAGTATCTGCTGTACCTTATAGAATGGTTTTATCACCTGATGGAACCCAACTTGCATATGCCGATAAAAATACTGATAAAATATTTATTTTAAAGATTGACGACGAATATAAAAATGTTCCGATTACAACAGGTCAAAATATATCAAAAATAATAATAGATAATTATAACAGATTATATGCAATTTCCAGAACGAATAATTCGTTAATTGTAAATGATTACAATTTAGATAAACCCTATATAGTAGGAGATGAAGATGAAGATAAAGGGGTATTATTACAAAAGAAATTAGCATCAGACACAAGAAAGATGCTTGGGGTAATTGACTTTATGCCACAAAATGCTGAATCTTCGGATAAGCAAGAGATTGAACCTGTTAATGCTACAGTTGAAGAAAAGATAATAAAAACCGGAAATAAACCGACTGAAATGTTTTTATATGGGGATAAGTTATTTATAGTATGTTCAGGTGATAACATTATAGATATTCTTGATACAAAGACTTTAAAATATATAGATAAAATAGATATTCCATATAAAGGATTTCCTAAAAAAATAACGCAAATAGATAATACAAATTTAGCAATAGTAACAGATACAAATGCAAAAAAATATGCAATTATTAACTTAGATACAAATAAAATGGTTGGTACATATTCTTTGGATATACCGGTTAATTCAATAATAGTTATAGATAAGATAAATAACATAAATTTAATAGAGCAAACATTATAATGAATATAACAGAAACAACATTAAAAGAATTAGAAGAAACTAAGGATAGATTTTGGAATATATCTAAGGAAACAGGAGATTTTATTGAATTCTTAATAAAAGTTTCGAAAGCCCAAAATGTATTGGAACTAGGTACATCGAACGGATATTCAGGATTGCGAATAGCATTAGCATTAAAGGAAACAGGTGGAAGACTTACAACTATTGAATATTGGGACAAAAGGCAGTCAATAGCAATTGAAAATTTTAAAAAATGTGGAGTTGATGATATTATAACCACAAAGCTTGGTTCAGCGTTGCCAGTAATAAAGGAAGAATTACAAAAAGAAGTTTTTGATTTTGTATTTATAGATGCGAATAAAGCAGGATATATAGATTTTTTTCATGCAATACACCCATTATTGACAAAGGGAGGAATAATAGTAGCAGATGATGTAATTTCACACAAAGAACAAGTAAAACCATTTGTAGAAGAAATTACAAAAAGGGAAGATTATGCGGCTCAGATTTTAAATTTACCGGACGGAGTGCTTATTGCAAGAAAAAATAAAGGTCATTAAAAATTCATCGTTTATAAGAAAAGCTTAAAAATAATTACATAGTAAACATATTTTAAAACTTTATTAAAGTTTTTTCCAAAAAGAAAATTTCTATATTGCTTGTTACAATTTTTAAAATTTATTCTTCGCCAATATCTATCGTCTTGGGGAATACTTTTATGATATCGTTTTCCCATTTTAATTGCATTTTTGTTTAAAGTAAAATATCATATAGTATAAGAAATGTGAAATTTATATGATATTCATTGTTCTTATATTTTTATTATTTAGTTCTTATATAAAAAAGTTGAATAAATTTTTAAATAAGTTATTACCTTTTTGTTCAATTATAATAGTTCTTGGAATAATAACATATCTAACATGGCCATTTTGGGAAAATTATCCTGTAACTTGTGAAGCATTATATACACCATATTTATCAAATTGGTTTATTATTCCCGATAATAGTATTTTTCAAGTTTTTACTTCTTGTGATCATTTTTGGTTTATTCATTCTATAGTTTTTGTACTTACAAACCGATATTTACCCTTAATTTTAAATATACACCCACAAGAATGTATAACAATCGTCGCAAAAGTATTTATTTTTCCATTATTTTTACTTTTATTATTCTCTCTAACTGAATCTTTTTATAAATATTTTAAGAAGAAATATATTTACGCAGCAGTTTTATTATTTATTTTTGTGATAACAGTCTATTTGTTGAATAAATCCTGGTTAATGTTTATTTTTGGTCATGATGCTTGGTTTTATGCATACATATTTTTACCTGTATTCGCAATTGTTTTATATGATAATGTAGAAAAATATTATGTTGAAAATATAACATTAAATAGATACCAATATACAATATTAATAGCATTAACATTATGTGTTTCTATATCTCATGAATTTTTTAGATGTATTTTTATCGCAGCATTATTCATTGGCTATATTGCTCATCAAATAGTTTTTCGAGAAAAGAAAACAAAAATACAATATTTCAAGCATATTGGAATTTATAGTATTATATGTTTTATCAATTTATTACCCTTTTTGACCAATTATAAATGGTGGATTTTTAATCATGTTCCTAAACGTTCATACGCAGAATTTTTATCATACATGCCAAGATTTATAAATGCATATATAAATGTTATGATAAAAGACAATTTATATTTTTATATTTTATTGTTCATAGGATGTATTCTAATTTTAATTTTTATAAAAAATAAAATAAAAAATATAAAATTTTTCATTTGTATTTTAAGTAATATAATCGGATTGTTTATTTTTTTATTTTCATTAATAATTGTTGAAGAATCATATGAAAACTGTAATTTTATAGTTTTATATCATCCTGGCATTAATTTTTTAATATCTTTATTATTGTTTAATCTTACATTATCTACATATGGATATCTTATATCAAATACCAGTTTAAATAATAATAGAATATTTATCAATGTTTTTTGCATCATACTCCTTTCCTTTGCTGTAATATTTTTCATGCATAATAAAATACAAGATAAAATACATCATTGCTTATCAAATATAAAAGGTTCTAAACAATTATTATATATTTGGGAAAAATCTTTTTTATTATTAAATAAGAATAAAAAATTTGACGATGACAAAATTTATGTTTATAGAATATTAGTAGATAGTGGATATATATATTTAGATAAACCATATACAACTCTTTTTTTAACGAAAATAAATAATATAAATGTACCTGAAGAAAAAGTATGTTATATTGACATTAAGACAAATAAACCTTATTACAACATAATTTATATAAAAGATTCTTCCTATTGGAATCCTCAATATATACCAGAGTTATTGAACAATATTTATAAACATTTAGGTTATAAATTCACAAAAGAAGAACTTGAAAATCTCGATTTTAATAGTTTGTACAGTACATATAAGTAATTTTTTCTTATTCAAATATAAAAATACTTTATTATTTATTACTTAATTCATCTGAATAAGAAAATATCATCGCAACTGCTGACCAAAATATTAATTGTATTTGTGGTCTGAAATAAATTGTGTCAAAAAATCCATGAACAACAATTCCAACTACAGTTAATAATCCAAATGTTAAAATTATTCTTTCTTTTAAATCATTACATATTAAAAATTTTTGAATACCATTTTTTATTATGAAAAATAAAAATAATATGTAAAACAAAAGACCTAAAATCCCATTTTCTACAGCCGTTTCCAAATAAATTGAATACGCACTTAATGCATCAAAACCTGATAACATATATAGACCATATATTTCTCTGAAAACTTTATTACCACAACCAATACCCATTAAAAAATTATCTTGAAACATTTGAAATGAAGATTGGTATACATTCATACGAAAAGAAGTTGAACTATCATTTCTCATTGCGAATATTGATAAAATTCTATGCGAAATTTTAGGTACACATAACATTATAAATGTTATTCCTGCAAAAATTGCTCCACAAATAATTTTCTTTTTCTTATTAATAATTTCATAAATACGGCTATAATGAAATTTACAAATCATATAAAAAGCTATACTCAAAACAAATAACATAACAAATAAGGCTAAATATGCTCCTCTGCATCCTGTCATAAAAATCGTCGGTATTGTCAATATTGAAAAAATTAATCCGATAAAAAACAATTTATATTTTTTGTCAGTATAAAATAATGCTGTAATTAACCAAAGAAAAGGTGATGCCGATATTAAAAACCCACCAAACAAATTAGGATTTAAAGGTTTTAAAGTTCCATATACTCTTGTTAATACTAACTCCGGATTGAGTCTTGAAGTATCTTGCCACGTTGCAGCACTCATTACATCTGTATAATTTTGTATAAATGCAATTATAATTTCAAAACTTACACAACTACCTATAACCATCCCTAAATCCGGAATTTTATTTCTGTTTAAACGTAAATATTGCATTACAGCACAATAAAATAAAAGATATAATATCGTTTTTGAAAGACCTGCCATACTCTGTTGAGGCAATGTCGAATTGATGGTACTTATGATTGCAGTTATAAAATATAATAAAAGAAAAAAAGTACTTTTGTTTTGCTTTATTTCTGCTCCTTGTTTTAAAAATAATGTTAAAATATATAAAAAAATCGTAATTAACAAAAAAGGTGCTGTTGCATTATTGTTTAAAAATAAAGAACCTATAATTGATAAACAAATGAAAAAAAATAAAATATTATCAATATTTGACAATAAATACGATTTTTGCACTATATATGACACTTTATTTTGTATTTTTGATAAAATTTTATTAAAAAAATCAAAAGTTCTACTGTATATATACATTGTTACCTGAATTTATTTTTGAGATAGATTTCCTGTAGTATTTGCCTCATCTGCAATTTGAATATTAGACACAACCCCCGTAAATTTGTATTTTTGCCCTTCTATGACAACAGGAATACCCATTTTTACTTTATTTCCACCAACAACAGCTCCATCATCAGTAATTTTTGCCTTATCTTTTAATGTTACTGCAAAATCATATAAAAACGGAGAAGAAATATCATCAACCGGTTGATAATCCCCCTTTTTATTTGTTTCTAAAAATATTTTTCTTCTATCAACTTTCACGTCTGTTATTTGTAATTTCGTATATGGAACATTTCTTATAGTAATAAAAGCATTTTCTCCTGTTTTAAATGGAGATGTATTATCTGTTATTGTTACTCCTCTAAAAAATACAGTAAAAGTTATATCTTTTTCGTCTAAAACAGGTGTTTTATAAAAAAATTTATTCTTTCCTAGCAAAACTAATCCTAAAATTATTAATATAATAATTCCACAACCTAAAAATATCCAATCAGCTTTTTTAAAATTTTTAAATGGCATTTCCATATTTTTTAACCTCTAAATTTTTCAAAGTTTATTTTATCTGCAGTTTTAATTAATTCTTTAATAGTAGTTGTCGCACAACCAAAAGAACGAATTACAATGCTGGCCGCTAAATTCCCAATAATTGCAGCATTCTTGGGAGTTAATCCTGCAGCAAGACCAAGCGTAAATGTAGCTACAACGGTATCTCCAGCTCCTGTAACATCAAAAACATCTGTCTTATTAAAAACAGGAATAGGACTATATGAACCGTCTTTTTCAAAAACAGTCATTCCATCTCCACCTCTTGTAATAAGCATTAATTCAGAATTTGCTTCTTTAATAAGCTTCTTACCTGCTTTTTTCAAACTATCTTCATCTTTAATGAAAAATCCAACAAATTTTTCTGTATCCGGTTGATTAGGAGTCATGGCTGTAACTCCTTTATATCGGGACATATCTTTCTGAACATCGGCAACTATTATTTTTTTATATTTTTTTGCTGTTTTAATCGCTGTTTTTATTACTTTGTCTGTTAATGTTCCAAGATGGTAGTCTGATAAAATTATTGCATCAAAATCAGGTATAGCTTTTTCAATATTTAAACAAACTAAATCTTCTGTTTTTTTACATAAATTTTCTCTTGTTTCTCTATCAATTCTTACAATTTGCTGAGTTACAGATTGCGAACAAGATCCTGATATTCTTGTTTTTACTGTAGTTGGTCTTTCCGGTGCTTTTACCATTAATGATGTATCTACATTTGCATCTTTAAAAGCTTGTAAAAGCACTGTTGCGTAATAATCTTCACCATATGTTCCAATTATTGAAACTTTACCTCCATTTAATGCAGCAATATTATGTGCTGCATTAGATGCTGCTCCTAAAATAATTTTTGTTTGTGTATGGCGTAATATTAATACCGGTGCTTCTCTTGAAATTCTTTCCGTATTTCCGTATATCATTTCATCTATTGCTGCATCACCTATCACAAGAACTTTAGGCTTTTTTATTTTTGTTATATCTCTTTTTATGCTTTCTTTTTCTACTAAAAACAACTGGCTTCTCCACTTTTATTTTTTATTATTATATGCTACAATATTATCATAAATCGGAATTAGTTTGTAATTGTAAAAAAATATTTATTTTTTCAAAATATTTCCGTAAGTAAAAAAGATTTATATGAATAAGTATTTTTCAAAACCTGAGTTTAAAGATAAAAAAATTTTTATTGGAATATCATTTTCGTCAATATCTTCAAATGAGTCAGCTGTCGCTGTTTTAGATGAAAATTTAAAAATTATTCTATTAGATAAATTATATACAATGCATGATATTGAACATTTTTTGAAAAATTTTCAAGGAATAAAAAATTCTGCTATTGCTGTTTCGATGGCTAAAAATGAAGTTATGATAAATAGTCGTTGGAAATATTTATCAAGAATTTATCACCCCGTTAATCTTAATTCCAATTTAAAAAATCGTGATGGTTGGGCAAATAGATTTTCAAAAAAGGGTGTTGATTTATTCAAGAGTTTAAAAAATGAAGGATATTTTTTATTTAGATTTGATATTCATAACTCAAAAAATGCATTCGGTTGTAACTCAGCTTTTTTAGACAGAACTCCTGCTGACTGTAAAGCTTTACAATCAGGACTAAAATATAAATTACATTTTGATAATTTACCAAACAACATGCTTCCTGTATCTGAATTAGAAGCTATATTAGGGGCTTACACTATATATTCTTACGTAAATGATGTTGATAACAAAAAATGTCAAAAATTATTCCAATTTCATGATATTGATGTTATTGGTTTTTCTCAAGGACTCGTTATTTGTTGAGTACCTTTTAGAACGTTGTCTATACTTATAATTCCGGAATCAAATAATATTTGTACTTGTGCAATATTATAATCAGTAATATTCTCTGCAAGTCCTACTTGTGCATTTACTTTTAGTCCTTGTGCTTGGATTACATCTATAAATGTAGCTAGACCTGCATTCATTAACACTATTGAATTTTCTAAACTTTTTTCTGAGGCAAAAACTTCTTTTCTTGATGCTGTAATCCTTTCGTGAGCACTCAATGAATTTTGTTTGGAAGTTATTATTGATTGTTCTATATTTCTTATTTTTTGCTCTAATTCTAATTGTGCTGATTTTATAGCTTCTGTTTGTGCTTTTGCTCTCGTTACGGTATCAAGTCCCATTTTTTTTGCTAAAGGAACACTAACTGTCAATGTTAAAGAATTACTAGGATAAAGACCTATTCTTACAGTTCCGTTATGTGCATTAAGATAATCTACTCTTACATCAGGTATAAACTCTGTATATTGTGAAGTTCGAACTGCTTTCATTGCATCTATCCTTTTTTTTTCTGCAAGAATATCTTTTCTTGAAGCCTTTGCATATTTTATTAGTTCCGGTATTTCAATATTCGAAAGGGTTTTTTCTTGTATTATAATTTCTTTAGGATACAAAGGTACTGTTATATCAATACCCGTTAAATTAGCCAGTTTCGCCTGTATAATTCTGATTGAATTAAATGATGTAATATATTGTTGTTTAGCTTTTGCAAGCTCTGCCTCTGCTCTATATATATCAAATTTTGTTCCGACACCAACATTGTATCTTGCTGTTGTTAAATCATATTGTGCTTTTCTATCTATCACATTTGTTGCATATATATCAACCTCAGCTTTATTCTTCAATAGTTCATAATAGCATATTGCTGTGTTCAAAATTACTTCATCTCTTGTAAATTTCTCCTGAAAAACAGAAGCCTTATAAAGACTTCGCCTCTCAGACACTTCAAAAAAAGTTCTACCTTTATTAAAAACATCCCAGCCTATAGTAAAGATACTCTGGATTGGCGTTTCATTAATATCTCCCGGAACAATTCCTCCAATTAAATAAGTACCTGAAAGTTTTTGGATACTAAAATCGTATTCAATATCCGGTAAAAATTGTGTGTATGCATTCTTTTTATACCAATCATTTTCTTTTACTGTAGCTTTTTTTGATTTGATATTGTAATTATTTAATACTGCTAGCTTTAAACAATTTTCTAATGATACAGGTATTAGCTTTATATTTAATAGCCTTTCTAACTCTTTGTCTATTTTTTCTTGTTTTTTTTCTTCAAAAAATGATTTATTCCCCAATAATGCATTATTTACAAAATCATCTCTTGTATAATCCCATATTGTCTTATCTGAATATCCATCTTCTGCATATACATTACCTTCAAAAAAAAATATAAGTAATAATATATATAATAATTTCTTCATACTCTAAAAGTACGAAAAAAATAATTCATGTATTATTATCTTATCGGGTAATATTTATGGATTATTTTTTTGTTCAAGCTTTTTTACTCTAATTTGTACATCTTCTATTAACTTTCTGTTAATACCAAGCAAATCAGCAATAACACCTAAAATAGCCGTCTGAAAACCTATAACGATTAATATTGTTGAAAAAATAAGAGATTGAAGATTTCCGGCACCTACACCATGAACGTAATACCATAAAAATCTTAACCAAATCAAACAACCTACTAAAAATAACAAACCACCAATAATCGCAAAAAATCTAAATGGTCTATATATTACAAACATTCTTAAAATAGTAAATCCAGAGTTTTTTACGTAACTAAATAAGTTCTTTACAAGTTTTGATTTTCTAAATCCATTATTTGTTCTTATAGGAACTGATTCAATAGTAAGTCCTTTTGTCTTTGATTGCATTATAGTTTCAATAGTATAAGTATAGTTATCAAAAACATTCATCATCATAGCAGCTTTTCTTGAAAATGCTCTAAATCCACTTGGAGCATCTTCAGTTCCTGTATTACTTAATAATTTGACAATTTTTGAACCTATTTTTTGAAGGATTTTTTTTACAAATGAAAAATGTCTTATTCTATCAATAGGACGGGTTCCTATAACAATATCTGCTTTATTATTTACTATAGGCCATATTAATTTTGCAATATCATCTGCATTGTATTGATTATCTGCATCTATATTTACAATAACATCTGCTCCTTTATCAATACAGTACTGCAAACCTAACGTAAATGCTTTTGCTAGCCCCATATTTGAACGTAAATTTATAATGTGTTCAACACCATAATCTTCTGCGATAGACACCGTCCTATCAGTACTTCCATCATTTATTACAAGTATTTCAACTTCATCTATTCCTTCGTATTCTCTGGATATTGATGATAATGTTAAGGGAAGTGATATTTCTTCATTATATGCAGGTATTTGTATTATAAGTTTCATAAAATTTTTATCTTTATTTATTTCAAAAATTGGCTACATCATTTATAATAACTTTATAATATCATAAAATTTTTAAAACAATGAAACAAAATAGAATTTACTTTAATTTATTTTTAATAATTCTTGTCGGTCTATTAATCAGGATAACTGCAATTGATAAGCCTGAGGGACTTTGGAATGACGAATATGTTAGTTGGTATATATCCAGTAAACCTTTTTTCTCTGATTTTTATCAAGCATTTTACAAAAATTGCCACATGCCATTTTATTATATTTATTTAAAACTTTGTACTTCATTGTTCGGTTCATCTGACCTTATATTGCGTTTATCTTCTGTTTTTTCGGGAGTTTTAGGCATTTGTGTAATGTTTTTTGTCGGCAAAGAAATAAAAGATTATAAGTCGGGTCTATTATGTGCCGGATTGACTGCTTTAAGTGGTTTTATGATTTATTTTTCACAAGAAGTCAGATTTTATTCTATATTGTTTCTTTTTTCTTCTATTGCTTTACTATTTACATTAAAATTAATAGAAAAACAATCTTATCTTAATTTGATAGGCTATTATTTTTCTAATTTTTTAATTATTATCACTCATACTATAGGCTTTATTTTTGTATTTTTTAATTTTTTATTTTTATTTGCTTATCTTAAAAAACAAAATCAAATAACTTATAAACAAATTATTGTAATAAGTTTTGCAACAATAATTGCAATGCTCCCTTTTTCATCTTT
>JAFQYI010000185.1 GCA_017406505.1 bacterium | reverse complement strand
CTACAATTGCGTACATATCTGTATCCTTTCAATTTGAAGCAGTCGTACCTTCTTAGGATTTAAAAACGACTTGCTTATCTACCTATGCATATAAATTTTATCTTTAGCAAAAATCATTGTCAATATGATATTTATACTCACCTTAAATTCTTTGTGGATTTTTATTATTTCTTAAATATTCTCCTTTATAAAGTTGAATAATTTTAATAAAAAATGATACAATACTTTCATAATTTGTAGAAGGCTTTTAAATGTTATTAAAGGATATTTTAAATAAAAAAATTCTCATTCTTGATGGTGCAATGGGTACTAATATTCAAAAATATTCTCTCTGTGAAGATGATTTTAGAGGAGAAATTTTAAAAAATCATACTGTTGATTTAAAAGGTAATAATGATATTTTATCCCTAACCAGTCCTCATATCATAAAAGAAATTCATAAAAGTTTTTTAGAAGCCGGTGCAGATATAATTGAAACAAACACATTTGCTTCAAATAAAATTTCACAAAGTGAGTATCATTTAACACATTTAATTAAAGATTTAAACAGGGAATCAATAAGATTAGCAAAAGAAGCAGTAAAAGAATATTCGACTCCTGACAAACCGAGATTTGTTGCAGGTTCCATTGGACCTACGAGCAAAACTGCATCAATTTCTCCTAATGTTGAAAATCCTTCTTATAGAGATGTTACTTTTGATGATTTGGTTGATGCATATAGAGAACAAGTTGAAATAATGGTTGAAGAAAATGTTGATGCTTTGCTTGTAGAAACAATTTTTGATACCCTTAATGCAAAAGCTGCAATATATGCTATAAAATCCGTTTTAAGTGAAACCGGTAAAGATATTCCGATTATGTTATCTGTAACATTAACGGATAAATCAGGAAGAACTCTTGCAGGACAACAAATTGAAGCATTTTATTACAGCATAGAATACGCAAAACCACTATCTGTGGGGATAAATTGTGCAATGGGAATTTTT
Organism: bacterium; assembly: GCA_017406505.1. Lineage (GTDB taxonomy): Bacteria > Cyanobacteriota > Vampirovibrionia > Gastranaerophilales > Gastranaerophilaceae > RUG841. The sequence goes on along the minus strand of JAFQYI010000185.1, from coordinate 5,883 downwards.
GATATGAAAGCTCATATTAGAGAAATTTCGGAATTAGTTCCCTGTTATGTAAGTTTATATGCAAATGCAGGTTTACCTGATGCTTTTGGAAAATATAATGATTCTCCGGAATATATGGCTCAAGGCTATTTAGATTTGGCTGAAGAAGGCTGTGTAAATATATGTGGCGGCTGTTGTGGTACTACTCCCGAACATATCAAAGCTATTTATGAAGCTTTAAAAAATATTTCTCCCAGAAAATTGCCTCAAATAGAAAAAAAGCATACTTTTGCAGGTTTAGAGCCTTTTGTATTTGATAAAAAAAATACAAATTTTATTATGGTTGGTGAACGTACCAACGTTACAGGTTCTTTGAAATTTGCTAAATTAATTGAAGAAAAAAAATTGGAAGAGGCAATGTCTGTTGCCGAACAACAAATTGAAAATGGTGCAAATATTATCGATATTAACATGGATAAAGGTTTAATAAATGCAAAAGAAATGATGGTAGATTTTATTAATTATGCAGAAACAGAACCAGCTATCTCTAAAGTACCATTCATGGTTGATTCGTCAAAATTTGATGTTATAACTGCAGGATTAAAATGTGTTCAAGGTAAAGCTATTGTTAATTCCATAAGTCTAAAAGAAGGCGAAGAAAAATTTATTGAAAAGGCAAAAGAAATAAATAAACTTGGTGCAGCAATGATTGTTATGGCTTTTGATGAAACAGGACAAGCTGCAACGACTCAACGCAGAGTTGAAATAGCAAAAAGAGCTTATAATATTTTAAAACAGTATACAGATGTTCCTGACGAGGATATTATTTTTGATTTGAATGTTTTCCCTGTTGCAACAGGTATGATTGAACATAATATAAATGCTATTTCTTATATTGAAGCAACAAAAATTATTAAGCAAGAAATGCCCAGAGTATTAATATCAGGAGGTATTAGTAATTTATCTTTTTCATTTAGAGGTATGAACAAGGTTAGGGAAGCTTTACATAGTGTATTTTTATATCATGCTGTAAAAGCAGGATTGGATATGGGTATTGTAAATGCAGGAATGCTGGCTATTTATGATGAAATTGAAGAACCTCTAAAATCTCTTTGTGAAGATGTTATTTTGAATACTCGTGATGATGCAGGCGAAAAATTATTGGATTATGTTCAATCTCACGATATGAAAAATAATACAAATAAAGAAACGAATACATTAGAATGGCGTAATAAAACAATAGAAGAAAGACTTCATTATCAATTAATAAAAGGTAATACGGAATTTTTAGAAGAAGATATTCGTGAAGCTCTTAAAAAATATGAGCCTGTAGAACTTATTGAAAAACCATTAATGGACGGAATGGATAAAATTGGTAAATTATTTGGGGAAGGTAAAATGTTTTTGCCTCAAGTTGTCAAAAGTGCCAGAGTTATGAAAAATGCTGTTGATATTGTAAAAAAATATCTTCCTCAAAATGTTGAAAAAAAATATATAGGCAAAATTGTGCTTGCAACTGTAAAAGGTGATGTTCATGATATTGGAAAGAATATTTTGTCTTTGATATTGAATTGCAATAATTTTGAAGTTATTGATTTAGGTGTTATGGTAAACTGTAAAGATATTCTTGAAGCAGCACAAAAATATAAAGCTGATATAATAGGACTTTCTGGTTTAATAACACCATCTCTTGATGAAATGATATATGTTGCAGAACAAATGGAAAAAGAAGGATTAACACTTCCGGGTTTAATGATAGGGGGTGCAACTACAAGTAGTTTGCATACTGCATTGAAAATTGCACCAAAATATCATGGTATAGTTGTTCATACAAACAGTGCATCAGAAGTTGCACCTATTGCTCAAAAAATTATAAATAATGATGTTGATTTTATAAATCAAATCAAACAAGAACAACAAAAATTGGTAAAAGAATATAAGGAAAAAGTTCATGATTAGTATAATAGATAAATTAATTGAAACTCCTCTGATTTTTGACGGAGCAATGGGAACTGTTATATATGAAAAAGGTGTATTCGTTAATGCTTGTTTTGATGAGCTTAATATTACCAATGCAAAATTAATTAAATCTATACACAAAGAATATGTTGATGCCGGTTGTGATGTAATATTAACTAATACTTTTGGAGCAAATAAATTTAAACTTGAAAAGTATGGTTTGGCTGAAAAAATATATGATATTAACTTTAATGGGGCTAAAATTGCTAAAGAAATTGCAGGAGAAAAGATTTATGTTTTAGGTTCTGTAGGACCTTGCTTAAATAATGATTCAGTTATTACTGTTGAAAATATTGATAATATTAAAGAAAACTATAATATTCAAATTCAAGCTCTTAAAGATGGTGGTGTTAATGGAATTATTTTTGAAACATTTAATAATATTGAAGAACTTGAGATTGCTGTAGAAATAGTCAAAAATAAGCAATTACCTGTTATCGCATCTTTATCTTGCACAAAGGAAAAAGAAACATTATCAGGATTAAATATAAAAGATGCAATAATACATTTAGACAAAAATCCTAATATTGATGCAATTGGTCTTAACTGTACAATTGGTCCACATGCTATGTTATCAGTGCTTGAAGATGTAATAAAATTAACATCAAAACCTTTTATTGCACAACCAAATGCAGGACAACCACAAAATATTGACGGAAGAATGATTTATATGGCAACTCCGGAATATTTTACAACATATTGCCAAAATTATATTAGACTCGGAGTTAGAGGTGTGGGTGGCTGTTGTGGAACAAATGCTTCCCATATTAAAGAAATGGCAAAAACTATTAAGGCTTTGAGTGGAGTAAAAAAACATGTACAGATTGGTAACATAAAAAATGAAAATACCGTAAATATAGCCATAAAACCCAAAGAAGAAAAAAGTAATTTTGCCAAAAAGCTTTTTTCAGGAGAAAAAGTTTCTACAATAGAAATTACTCCACCACGTTCAGTAATTTTAGATACAATGCTTGAAAAAGTACGACTATGTAAAGAAGCAGGAATTGATGCGATAAACATTCCGGATGGACCAAGAGCAAGCTCTAGAATTTCTCCTATGGTTGCTTCTTTAGTTATAGAAAAAGAAATAGGAATGGAAACAATATTGCATTACTGCTGTAGAGATAGAAATTTAATAGGAATGCAGTCAGATTTACTGGGAGGTTATGCTGCAGGATTGAAAAATTATTTAATAATTACAGGAGACCCTCCAAAATTGGGTGATTATCCTGATGCAACAGCTGTATTTGATATAGATGCTGTGGGTTTAACTAAGGTTGTATATAATCTTAATCACGGTCAAGATATTGCAGGGAATGTTATCAATCCACCAACGGCTATTCTTATTGGAGTCGGTGCAAATCCTTGTGCCGTTGATAAAGAAAAAGAACTTCAACATTTATACAACAAATATAACGCCGGTGCTGAATATGTTATTACTCAGCCGATATTTGATTATAAAGAACTTTTAAAATTTATTGAAAATGCAAATAAAAAAGGAATTAATCTTCCTTTTGTTGCAGGTATTTGGCCTTTGGTTTCTTTAAAAAATGCTTTGTTTTTGAAAAATGAAGTTCCTGGGGTTGTTATTCCTGATGAAGTTATCAATAGAATGGAAAAAGCTAAAACAAAAGATGATGGCATTAAAATCGGTATAGACATAGCTAGAGAAATTAAAGAGAAAATTCATTCTTATGTTAATGGTTATCAAATTAGTGCTCCATTTGGAAAAACAGAACTTGCTTTAGAAGTTTTAAAATAACAAATCAACTATATTTATATAAAACTTATTTTAAAGTATTGTAGATGTTTAACATTTTTTCTGCTTGCTTGCGTTTGTTCATTTTTTTGTATGTACAAGCAAGGTTGTAATAAAAATCTGCATTTTGGGTCTGAAATGATATTGCTCTCATAAATGCACTTTTTGCTTTTTTATAATCATCAAGCTTATAATATGCAAGTCCCATGTTATTCCATGCATGTGCAAATTCTTTATTATATTTTAAGCTTTTTTTGTATTGATTTATTGCTGAATTATATTTATTATCATTCAGATAAATATTTCCTAAATTGTAATAGATTTTATAATTTTTAGAATCAACAGAAACAGCTTTTTCAAGTAAATATATTGTATCTAAATTTCTGCCATAATCTTGTGTTATATTGGCAGCTAATAACCAAATTTCGCCATCTCTTTTATCTTCAGGAATTTTTGAAATTAATTGATAAGCTTCCTTTATTTTATTTGAATTGTATAAAACTATAATTTCTTTCTTTAATTCAGATATATCTTCTTCTGCAAAAGAATATTGAGGAAAAAATATAATTAAACTTAAAAAAATAATATATAATACTTTTTTCATATTTTATATTATATTTATTTTTTTTATATTGTGAAATTTTTGTAAATTTTTGTAAAAAAAATATATTAAAAGACCATGAAAAATCAATAAATAAAAGAAATTTCACTTTATATAAATATCGGAGATAGAAATGATAACATTAGATGTCAATCTTTCATATTTAATAAAGAATTACGGAGTTAATACAAAACGTATTAATCAAGCCGGTTTGACAACTATTGACGAATTCATGGAAACAGAAGCAGTTCAAGGAAATACGCAAGCTGCAAGTTTTGAAGATGATGTTTTTGGTGATGCAGATTCTATATTAGAATTATACCAATTAACGAGTCCTAAAAATAGATTTTTAATATTAAAGAATATGAAAACTGATGAATTGCAATATTTGATGCAATTTTTAGGTGAAGATGTATTATATGATTCTTTAAGATTTTTATCTCAAGAAAAATTAACAAAAATGGTTTCTCAATTGCCAAAAGAAAAATTGGCAACAGTTGTATTTAGTAGTTTTTCTGTACAAGATTTCTTAAAAGTTACTCAAGAAAAAGAAATTAACAAATTTTTCCAATCTCCTAAAATTGAAAAAAATAAAATTATAAAATCAGTAGAAGGTTTAGAACAAAGCAAACTTCAAGGCATGATGGAATTACTTACCGGTCAGCCTTGTTCACATTGTGATTCTAGAGAAGTTCAAGCTCAACTTTTAAATTTGGATAATAGAAAATTTCAAAGAACATTAGAAGCTTTTAATCCTGAAATTAAAACTGCATTAATTTCAAATATGGTAGAAGAAAATCCGGAATATTTACTTGAATTTTCAACAAATGCAATGATGAAGCCTTTAACTCAGTTAGATAAACCGGAATTTTTAAAGACATTAACTGTCCTTGAGCCTGAAGATTATTTGAATATGCTTCAAGAGCTTCCGGAAGATATAATGCCATTAGTTATTACTCAAATCGACCCTGAAGTTTTTGCAGAACTTTTGAGTACAAATTTCAAAGATATTTTAAAAGAAATTTCATTATAATGGTATGAATTTATATTTCGTCATGAATCATATCTGTAATTTTTTCTTGAGCGAGTATTGCTCTGCGATTTTCTGAATCTATTTTTAGTATCTCTCTACAAAATCCTTGAGCATTATAATAATTTTTTGTTCCAAAAAATTCTATATCCATTGCTAATATTAAATAGGCTATTTGGTTCGGACAAAGTTTTAATGCTTGTTGTATATCAGTTTGGGCCTGGGTATTATTTGATAATTTATATTCTGCCCATGCTTTTTGATAATACAATTTTGATGACCATATTTTATCTGTTTTGTTATCCAGCTGTATTCCTTTTTCTAAATCACTTTTTGCCTCTTCATACATCTTTCCTGCGTTTTCAATAGTTCCTCTGACATAATAACAACTACTGTTATTTTGTTCCATTTTAACGGCCGCATTTGCAAAATTATATGCTTCTTCATATTTTAACATTTTATAATAGCACCACGATATTTCTATTACTGATAATG
>JAFQYI010000184.1 GCA_017406505.1 bacterium | reverse complement strand
TTTTTTGATTCATTCCAAGATATAAATCACCACCACCAAGAGTTAATTTAGTTGTTTTTTTGTTTTGTTTTTCAAAATATTTTTGAGCAGTAGTAAATTTGCCTATATTTACTACATCTCCATGCATGTCATTTGTATATAAAATTGTAATTTGAGTTTGTGTTTTTGGAAACTGAGGTATAAAGTCTTGATGTTGATAATCCATTTTAAATCCTTTCGATTAATATATCATAATACATTTATTGTCTTAAAGTGCATTTTAGCTACATATTTGAGATTTTCTCTGCCAAATTTTTCAACAAAATTTTGACCTGTTTGAATAACTTTATCAGAAACACCTTTAGGAAAATCAATTGAATATTTATGTTTAAGTTCATCACATCGTTTTACAAATTCAGCTCTTGCAATAATTGATGCAGCAGCAACAGCAATATATGATTCACCCTTTGTTCTTTGTTCAAGAGTTATAGATTGCCCATTTTTTAAAAGTGCATTTTTGATTAATGATTCATCTCCAAACTTATCAGAAATTGCATAGGCACAATTTTGTTTATTTAAAACATTTTCAATAGCTCTTGCATGACCCCATGCTAAAAGTTTATTTAGATTTTTGAATGAAAAATATAATTCATTATATTTTTCAGGCATAATAACAACAATTGAATGTGGTGCTGAATTTCTTATATGTGCTGACAGTTTGGTAATTGTCTTATCATCTAATTTTTTACTATCTTTAATCCCTAATTCAATAAATTGTTTTGATAATAAATCATTTGTGTAAACACCTGCAATTACAAGAGGACCAAAAAAATCACCTTTACCGGATTCATCAGTACCTATGTATTCTCTAAAATATAAATCATTCTTAGAATCTTGCAATGTTTGAGTTAATGTAGATATAGTTGAAATATTCATATATTTTTCAAAATTTTGTGCAATTACGCTAACATCTTTTCCTTGAATAACAAATTTACCTGTATTATATAAACAGGCATTAAAATCTTTTCCTATTGCACGCCATCTGCCATACTGTAAATCTGAAAAATCTACTTTTAAAATTTTAAAAAAATCTTCAATTTTCTCAAATTCTTGTGAATGAAATTTGTTTGTGTAAATATTCATATAATAAATAATAACATAAAAGGATTAAAGATGATAAAAATAAAGCTTTTTGTTGTAAATCCTATACACACAAACTGTTGGGTTTTAATTGATGAAGAAAGTAAAGATGCAATTATTATAGACCTTGGTGGAGAATATAAAAAAATTAGTGAATATATTGCTGAACAAAACGCAAATTTAAAATTTGTACTTTGTACCCATGGTCATTTTGACCACATTTTAGGTATTTTTGAAATGCAAATTGCTAATCCGGAAATTCCTGTTTATTTGAATAAAAAAGATGAAAACATTGCACTAAATATTAATTCAGTTATGGAACAATTAGGAATAAGGGGAATAGATAAACAGGATAAAAAAATAAAAATTACAGATTTTATTGATGAAAATACAAATAATTTATATATTGGAAAGAATAAAATACAAATTATAGAAACACCGGGACATACTCAAGGTGGTGTTTGCTTCAAAATTAACAATTACTTATTTAGTGGAGATAGTCTTTTTTGCAGAGAAATCGGAAGATGCGATTTACCAGGAAGTAATTATGAAATGCTAATACAATCACTAAAAAATAAAATATCAATTTTACCAGAAGGAACTATTGTATATCCGGGACATGGTCCATCAACAACTATAAAAGAAGAAAATTTATATAATATGTACCTCCAATAAAAAAGAGATAAATAAATATTTATCTCTTTTCTGTGATATTAAATTTTTATTATTCTACTGAACACTATTAGCAACATAGTTGAGAGATTTTATTATATTTTGAACATAACCATCTTCTTTACCCCAATAAGCATGGTCTGTTATTCTAGTCATAGCTGATTTGTCAGGATACAACATTTGCATAGCGACCATTATTTGAGCTTTATCTTTAGCCGAATATTTATCAAATTCAGCCATTGCATTATCATCTGCAAACCATTCGCCACTAGTTAGTGCAACATATAATTCACTCGTTTTCTTCATTACATCTTGAGGAATATCATCTGTAGATGCCCAACCAAGGGCTTCTTGAGCTTGCTGATTTGATGCAGCAAATAATGCTTCTCTCATTTTTGTTTCATCATCACCTGAGAATTCACCTTGAATATCTTGCATCAAGCTAATTCCGTTAGGATTAACTTGTTGATATGCATTCATAATTTTTACAAGGTCAGCAGAATTATATCCTCTATTCAATATAACATCTTTAATATGTTCTTTTTGCTCACCGGTTGTCCAACCATCTACATCACTATATAATTCTGTTGCAATTGCCATAGCTTGATTGTCAGAAATTGATGATTCAGTTTTATTTACATTAGTATCTGATGTAGCATCAGTTGTCGCAGTAGTATCAGTACTATTTGACGCATCAGCCACTTGATTGCTATTTGCCACTTGATTTAAAGAACTTAATATATTTTGAACATAACCATCTTCCTTACCCCAATATACATGGTCTGTAATTCTTGTCATAGCAGATTTATCAGGATATAACATTTCCATAGCTACCATAATTTGAGCTTTTTCTTCAGGAGAATATTTATCAAATTCAGCCATTGCATTATCATCAGCGAACCATTCGCCACTAGATAAGCCTAAGTACAATTCACTTGATTTCTTCATTATATCTTGAGGAATATCATCTGTAGATGTCCAACCAAGAGCCTCTTTAGCTTGTTGAGTTGATGCAGCAAATAATGTTTCTCTTAGTTTATCTTCATCTCCACCAGAAAATTCACCTTGAATATCTTGCATCAAACTAACTCCATTAGGATTAACTTCTTGATATGCATTCATAATTTTTACAAGGTCAGCAGAATTATATCCTCTTTCGAGCAAGATTGCTTTAATATCCTGTTTTTCTCCATAAGTTGTCCAACCATCTACTTTACCATATAATTCTGTTGCGACAGCTATTGCTTGGTTATCAGAAAGTGTTGGCTCAGTTCTATTCGTATTTGCAGTAGATGTAGTATCAGTAGTTGTTGTATCGGTAGTAGTATCAGCAGTTGTTGTCGTTGTAGTTGTATCGGTATCAGTATCATTTAGTGCTTCATCAACATAGCCCTGTGCCATTTCATATAATGCTTGAAAGTCAGATTGGTCAATGATTGAAGAATGATTATCCAAAACACCGTTTAGACCATCACCCATAGCAGCAAAAGATGTTACTTCTTCTTCATCAATTTCACCATCGCCATTAACATCAAGTGCTCCAAATATCATTTCTAATTGTTCATCATTAAAACCACCAATTTTTGCATCTTTAAAATTTTGCAAATCACCTTGAAATACACTCAAATCTGAACCATTTGTGATTACTCTTGAGCCATTTACAAAGTTAATAGGTTTTGCAATTTTTTGCAATGCATCAATTTGTGATTGTGATTGATTTGCTTGTGTTAAAGAACCAAAGTCTTTCATGATACGACCTTTCACTTACCTTACATGTTCTATATCGGCAAAAAAATTTAAAACTTTAATTTATGTAAACAAATATTAACAAAAATATTTTTTGTATCAAATTTAATACTGTTCAATTATTATTGTTTTTAGTTACAAATAAATGTATAATATTATTCAAATGGATATAATAAATAAAATTAGAAATTCCATAATTATTTCAGTTCAGGCAATGCCTAATGAACCTCTTTACAAAGAAGAATGTATGAATGCAATGATTAAATCTGTTCTTAAAGGAGGTGCTAAAGCATTAAGACTTGCAGGAAGCAGAGATATTAAAAATGCTAAAAGGTTTTCACATGTTCCAATTATAGGGCTTACTAAACCGGAGGTTATACCAAAAAACTGGCAGAAAATAGTATATATTACACCTGGAATAAAAGAAGTTTCAGAACTAATCAATGCCGGCGCAGATATTATCGCTTTAGATGGTACGTCAAGACCCAGAGGTCAAGATAATCTTAGAAAACTTATTAAAATAATTGAAATGAATAAAAAAATTTCTATGGCTGATATTTCAACTATTTCGGAAGCAATTGCTGCAAGGACATTAGGGTTTGATATCATTTCGACAACACTTTCCGGTTATACACAAAATTCATCAAATAATTCAGACGAACCGGATTTTAAATTACTTGAACAAGCTGTAAAAATTCTTGATTGTCCGATTATTCTTGAAGGTAGAATCTGGACACCGGAACAGGTAAAAAAAGCTTTTGATATAGGAGCACATGCCGTTGTTATAGGCTCGGCAGTAACCAGACCTCAATTAATTGTTAAAAGATTTTATACACAGATAAAATAGGAGAAAAAATAATGAAAAAAGCACTTGGAATTGACGTTGGTGGTACAAAAATAAGTTATGCTATCATTGATGAAAAAGGAGAATTCGTTAATAAAATTAAAAAAGTTTCTACACCAAAAACATTAGAAGGATTACAAGAAACATTTAAAACTATCATTCAAGAAAATGAGAAAGAAGTTGATTATATTGGTTTTGCAACTGCAGGTGCAATAAATTTGGAAAATACTAAGGTTGAATCAAGTTCTCCTAATTTACCTGAAGGATACAATAAGACTGAATTTACTGCATTTAGTAAAAAACCCGTATATGTAGAAAATGATGCAAATGCTGCAGCATGGGCAGAATATAAAGTCGGGGCTGCTAAAGGATATGATAATAACATTATGGTAACACTTGGCACTGGTATTGGTGGTGGAGTTATCATAAACGGAGAATTATTAAGAGGAAAATCCGGTAGAGCTGGAGAAATAGGACACATTAAAATTTATCCTGATAAAAGACGTATGTGTGGATGTA
>JAFQYI010000183.1 GCA_017406505.1 bacterium | reverse complement strand
GTATTAGCTTTTTTTCCTCGCAATAAAGCTAAAAATTCTTGCAAAATTCCTAAAGGGCATATAATTGAGCAATATAACCTTCCAAATAAAACAGTAAAAATAATTAGTACGAAAAATAATATTATTGCAGGTATAGAAAAATCAATAATTATTCTTTGTAACAGGGCAGTAAATTGAATATTCATAAATTTTACTGGATAAAATTTTCCACAAAATGCTAAAATAGCAGCAATACCAATAATACTTGAGATTATCAATCTAATAATATATATTTTTTTCATTTTCTTTCGCTATTATTTACTATGCCCGAGAGTAATCTATTTTTTCATTTTATTTACTACAAGTCAAATAAAAAATCAATAACGATTTAACATAAATTTATAAACAAAAAGCAGCCTTTTTATATCAATAAAAAGACTGCTTTAATTTATTATTCTTTATATTCTTTTTCAAAACCAAATAAAGAACTTATTGATTCATCATCATGTATCCTTGATATTGCTTCTCCTAAAATTGGAGCAACACTTAATTGCTTGATTTTTTCCGGTGCATCTTCTCTTAAAGGAATGGAATTTGTCACAATTACTTCTTCAATTGGAGCTTCTTCTAATCTTTTATGTGCCGGTCCTGAAAATACAGGATGAACTGCACATACATATATCTCTTTTGCACCTTCCTTTTTCAAAAGCTTTGCTGCTTCACAAATAGTTCCTGCTGTGTCAATCATATCATCAAATAATATACATATTTTGTCTTTTACATCACCTATAACATACTCTGCAATCGCTTCATTATGTTTATCTCTTCTTTTATCTACAATTGCAATTGGGGTATTCATTTCTTTTGCAAAATATCTTGTTCTTCTTACTCCTCCTGCATCTGGACTTACTGCACATAATTCATCAGGATTAAAATTCTTTTTCTTTATATAATCAACCAAAACTTTTGTTGCAAATATATTATCAACAAGAATATTAAAAAATCCTTGAATTTGTCCTGAATGTAAATCCAATGCCAATACTCTGTCTGCACCTGCTGTTGTTAATAAATCTGCCATTAACTTTGCAGTAATAGCTTCACGACCTGTTGTTTTTCTATCTTGACGTGCATATCCATAGTATGGAATAACTGCTGTGATTGTTTTTGCACTCGCTCTTTTAAATGCATCTATCATTATCAATAATTCCATTGCATTTTGGTTTACAGGTGTACATACCGGTTGAATAATAAAAACATCATCACCTCTTATACTTTCTTGAACTTGTACATAAGTTTCACCATCTGCAAAATTTTTAATGACTATTGGTCCAACTGTCGTTCCTAAATATTCTGCTATTTCTTCAGCCAATTTAGGATTTGCTCGACCTGAAAAAAGTTTTATATCATGTGTAGGGTTAATTGTATCTTTTCCCTGTGGAAATACTGATTTTAATTCCATTATTCTTCTCCGGATTTTCCTTTTCTTAATCTTTCTGTTACCCAATCTTTAAATATTTTTATAGGGGAACGTGTTATAGCAAGTGAATCTGCATCAATATCTTTTGTAATTACGGAACCTGCCGCACACATTGAATTTTCATTCATTACTACAGGTGCAACTAAAACAGAATTTGACCCTGTATTTGCTCCATCTTTTATTATTGTTTGTTTTTTAGTTTTCAAAACAGGATCATAATTTGCAGTAATTGTTCCTGCTCCTATATTTACATGTTCTCCAAGTTGGCTATCTCCAATATAACTTAAATGAGAAACATTTGTGTTACTTTTTATAACTGATTTTTTTATTTCAACAAAATTTCCAATACGAACGTTGTCGCCTATTTGAACATTATCTCGAATATGTGCAAAAGGTCCTATTTTACAGTTTGAACCGATTGTATTTTTACCTGATATATATACATTCGGAAATATAATTGTATCTCTGCCTATTACTGTATCCGGAGAAATATATGCTGTATCCGGATCAACAATTGTTACACCTTCTGTCATAAGTCTTGAATTTGTTCTTTTATTCAAAATTTTTATAGCTTCCGAAAGATTTAATTTCGAATTTATTCCAAAAATTTCGTCATTATTTTGTAAAATATATGCACTAGTTTTCAAACCTTTATCAATAGAGGCTGCTACAATATCAGTTAAGTAATATTCTCCTTGAGCATTATTACATTTTAAATCATTAAACAATGGGAAAATAAGTTCTTTTTCAAAACAATAAATTCCAGCATTTATCTCTTTAATTTGCTTAACTTCAGGTGAAGCATCTTTTTCTTCTGTAATACATTTTAAAGAATTATCTAAATTTCTAACAATCCTTCCATAATTTGTCGGATTATCAAAAATAGCAGACATAACAGTTAATGCAGATTTATTATTTTTATGAAAATTAATAAAATCAATAATAGTTTCAGTTTCAATAAGAGGTGTATCACCACATACAACTAAAACTGTACCTTGAAAATTTTCTAATATATCTTTAGATTTAGCAACAGCATCACCTGTCCCTCTTTGAGGATATTGCAATACACAATTAGCATTATTAGTATAATTTTTAACAAAAGTTTCAACTTGTTCAGCACCATGCCCAACAATAACAATACTTTCATCAACCAAACCTGTAGCAGAAATTGCATCAAGAACATAGCCTAGAAGAGGTTTAGAATATATAGGGTGTAAGACTTTTGGTAAATCAGACTTCATTCTAGTGCCTTTACCGGCTGCTAAAATTACTGCTTTAACTTTATTATTTTCCATAATCATAATACCTCACCATAATTATACAAAAATCACATTAAAAAAAAACATTTTTTTTTATCCTTTTGACGAAAATTAACATTAATATGTATATTGTTTTCATGATATAATTTACAAAAAATATTTAATATTTCTTAAAGGATTAAAATATGAAAAAATATAAAATTACTACTAATATATTTTGGGTATTAATTAATATGGTTATTTCATTTATATTGTTTTATATTTTATATTTAATAGGCATTTTAAACTGTTTTTATAATGATGATATATTTATGGGAATAGCCAACAACTCTAATCCAATATTAGAACATAATGGAGGGGTGTTATGTGCTTATATGACCAGATGGTTTAACTGGTATCTTCCACTAAAACTAAATATCCATCCTGCTGACTTTATAATGAAGGAAGTGGCAATACTTAAGTCTGTAATGTCAATCTTAACATGTTTGTCCATTGCGAAATTTTCAAATTTATATATAAAATCAATGAAATTATTTACAATAACTTATTTATTGGTTTCTATTTATATTATATTAGAAATCTTCTTTAATATAAATATTCGTCTTATTTGGATTTTTATATCAAATTTTATTTATTTTAGATATTTTTTAATTTTCCTATTTTATAGTATTTTTTGGTTTTTTATATATAAAAATATTTTATCTCCTGTTAATAAAAAAACTAACATTTTTTATCTTACAATTATATGTTTTTTGGGGATTATAATAGCAACTTCTCTTGAAGTTGCTATATTTTCTTCATTATTACAAGCAGTCCTAATAATTACATACAATATAATTATTAGGACTATACAAAAACTACAAGGTAAAGATTTTTATAATAAATTAAAATTTAATTTAAATAAAAATTTTTATTTACCTCTATCATTTTTAATCTTAGGAAGTATAATTTATACGACATCTGCAGGATTTACAAGATTAGTGGCACAAAGAGAATTTAGTTTTGTTAATCTAAATTATAATAATATAATTGAATTTTCTAGTATATTTATAGATAAATATATTTTGTCTATATGGTATATTTGGTTAATTTTTACAATTTTACTTTTGATTGCTACTATATTTGCATATAAAAGAAAAGAAATAACAAAAATAATGTTACCGGTATTTATGCAAATATCCAATTTATCAGTAATGTATAGCCTTATTCTTTGTGGTAAAACACATTATTCAGGTAATTTTTGGATAATGGATAATAGATTAGAATCATTTTATTATATTTTAATTTTATATGGATTAATAATGCTAATAAGTTATATAGGGTATATAATTAAAAGTGGTATCTTATATATTTTTTATTATAAAATTACAAAAATTTGTATTACTTTAATTACTATTTTTCTATTATTTCTTTTTATTTATAACGTTCAATATTTGTATATGCACTATTCTGATATTATAAACAAAATTCCAATTATAAGGTGGTATAAAGAAATTAAAAGAGATAATTATATAGCAGAAAAAATAATGCGTTTCTATTATTTAAAAAATGAAACACCAATATTACCAGAAAAATTAGTATCAGATGACGCCACTATTTCTTCAATTTTATTCAGATACAATTTTAAAGGAGAAAAAGTAAATTGTTCTACAACATATTTTATGTCAAAAAGATATTATCCAGTTATATATAAAGATAATTCTTCTCTAGAAAAGGGTTATTGTTTCTCGCAAAATGCATTTGAAAAATTTTATCGTTCAGGAGGTATAATAACAGAAGACGAACTTCAAGATATAAAATTTTCAAAACTTTTAAATGATGATTTTGTTTTAAATATAACAAAACTATATTATCCATAAAAATGCAATTGATATATGATTACAATAATTAAAATTCGAAAACAAGTATTAAAATTGTATTTAAAATATTATTTTTATATTATAGGTAAAAAACAAAATAACTATTGCAAAAAAGATTTTTTTTAGTAGAATATATACATAAGAAATTTTTTGCTCGACTTGTTTGGTTGAGTTTTGGCGACTTGGCCAAGTGGTAAGGCAGAAGCCTGCAAAGCTTTTATCCCCCGGTTCGAATCCGGGAGTCGCCTTTTTTATTTTTGTGGATAGTTATTGATTTTTAGGATTTTTATTTTTTATTCATGTCCATTTTATGCCCGTTTTACATTTTGAATAAAAAAATATTGGTCAGAATTAAATACTAATTATATGAATTAAGAATATTCAAGGCTTTCTCCATAGCTGCTAAAACAAATAAAGCTCTTTTAAATTAACCAAAATCTTTTTGGGGCAGGAGAATCAATTGGTTAAGGTATTGTTTGGATAGTTGTATATACTGTTTCGGATTTTTTAAAATTTCCTGAAAATATTATTCCTTTGAATGTTGTTATTATAGGACACCCTTCCGGAGTAGAAAGTCCAAAAGATAAAACAAAACCGGAATATATTCATTATGAAAATTATTAAAAAAATAGAGATAACAATTTTTTGCATTACAAATAAATAAAGAATAAGAACTTTATATAGTTGCAGTAATTTTCTTGCATTTTATAAATTTACCTGGATAATACCCTGTATTATCTTCTATTATATATTCAGTTTTACAATTTTTTTGTATATAATCTAAAACTTGATTATTACTTAATTTATATTCTTCAGCATCATATAAATAGAAAAATATATATTTATTCTTTTCTATATTATTTAAGTCCGAAAAAGTATTATTATAAATCGGTTTATCAATAATCTTTTTTATATTATACACATCAAAATCTTCACTTAAAAGCTTGTAATTATCATAATACATATTCATATCAGAAGTAATATGTTCTTGTTTTAAATAACTATAAAAATATTTCATATAAAAATATTTTGTTATATTACCATTTGTAGGGTCTTGAATTTGTGCTTTTATATTTCTAAATAAGTCATTATAATTAATCATAAAGCAATACAACAATATAGCTATAATTGATATAGTTTTTTTATTGTCATAAGTTATATCTAATACTTTTGTTAATAAAATACAAAATAATGGCTGAAAGAATAAAATTACTTTTTCAGGACCTATCGGATAGATTTTTAATAATGCAAGAACTATAATCAAAGGTATTTCTATAATAAAGAAATAAAAAATTATACGATTTTGTCTATAAAATAAAATAAAAGAAAAGACTAGAATTATATATAAAATAATAAAGTTTATTTTACAACATACTAAACCAAAAGCTAAATATAATATTATTGCATTCCAAACCTCAATATTAAAGTTATTTAAAGAGAGCATATTCACTGTAAAACAAGGATTATTACTAAACCAATAAGAGAATAAACCCCCATCTTGCTTCATTGGTATATAAACAAAAAATAGAAAAAATATAAAATATATTAAACAAGGAATTAAATAAATAAGATATGGTTTTAGTTTAAATTTATTTAATTCTATCTTTTCATATATAATTTTTGTAAAAAACAATCCCACAATAATTAGTGCTGATGTATAAGAAAAACAAAAACAAATACAACTTACCACACCCAAAAATAAAGGCATTATTGTTGCCATTCTACCTTTAAAAATATCTTTTTTTTCATATAAATCCATTGAAACCATACAAACTATAATAGTAATTAATATATCACAAGTTTGAGGCTTAAGTAATACAGAGTATTGATATATATTAAAATTTATTATAAACAATAAAAATGCAACAATTATCGAAAATTTATTTTTAAATATTTTACATAACAATAATGAAAAAAGTAAAAATGATAATATGGTGGCAGAAAGAGGAATGAGTCTTATAATATATTCTTTTAATTCAAAATTTTGTATAAAAATTTTTATTAACATAGAAAAAAAAGGGGGAACAACCCTTTCTCTTGGTAGTTTTAAGAATAATTGATACCAAGATAATTCCATAGAATTACAAATATTAAAACTTTCATCACTAAAAAATGAAAAATTAGAATTCCATTTATAAAAATATAGTAAAAATAAAACCCCTCCTATAGCAATTAATCCCATGCATGATAAAAATAAAATATTTAAAACCTTTTGAAAAAAAGACTTATTAATCAATTAGATATAACTCCATAAAAATAGATATTTATTATTTATATAATGTTAACACAAGATAATATTATTAACAAATAATGAATAATCAAATAGGAAAAAGATGTCCATTTTAGAACTTATATTATTACTGTTTAACAATCAAGAATAATAAAGAAAATATAAAATCCAATATTATATATTTCAAATTTTTAAAAATTATTTTTATACGAAAAAGAGATTAGAATTGATTTCTAATCTCCCATAAACACGCATTAAAAATATTTATAAATCTATTTAAACTCTTCTTTTGCGAGCTGCTTCAGATTTTCTCTTTCTTTTTATGCTTGGCTTTTCATATCTTTCTCTTTTCTTAATTTCAGATAAAATCCCAGCCTTTTGAACTTTTTTCTTAAATCTTTTTAAAGCTCCTTCTATGCTTTCGTTTTCACCAACTCTGATTTCTGGCATGAATTTTCACCACCTTCATAACTTAATAATATTCATAATCTAACATAAACCTTTTTCTTTTTCAATATAATAATGATTTTTTATTACGAAATCATTGATTAAATTATTATCTAATCCATTCCATACTTAATTCACATTGATTTGTTTCTGCATTGTTCATTTTATCTCTTACAAAAAAATATTGAGACTTTAAAAACTCTATTGCTGTCGTATTTTCATTATAAACTTTTAAAATTAATGACCAAAAATTGTTTTTACAATGTTTTATAAGAGCTTTACCTATTCCTTGTCTTTTGTATTTATCTTTTACACATAAATAATTTATATAATTGCCTGATAAAACTATAATTCCTACTATCTCTTCATTAAGTTCATATATATAAACTTTTTCTTTTACAATTTGAGTCTTTATCTTCTCTATACTTCTATACCAAAAATTTTCATCAATTAATGGCTGAGAAGTTATATTTGCTTTTAACCAAATATCAAGAATAATATCAATTTCATCACTTTTCATTTCCCTGATATTATTTGACACTTTCAATTTTATCCTTTAAATCTTTTAAGTCATTTTTTAATTCAATAAGCTCATATTTCATTCGATTTAATTCACAAGCAACAGGATCTGGAATTCTATTATGCATAAGTTGTCCATTAATAACTGTTTTTTGCTGAACAACTCTTCCGGGAATACCAACGACAGTACAATGCTCAGGCACAGAATCAATCACAACTGAACCGGCACCTATTCTGGAACCTGTTCCAATCATAATATTTCCAAGAACTTTTGCTCCTGCTCCTATAACCACATCATTACAAATCGTAGGGTGCCTTTTACCTGCTTCTTTGCCTGTACCACCTAATGTTACTCCTTGATAGATGAGAACATCATCACCTATTACTGTTGTTTCTCCAATAACAACTCCCATTCCATGATCTATAAAAAATCTTCGTCCAATTGTAGCTCCCGGATGTATTTCTATTCCTGTTAAAAAACGTGATATTAATGACAAAAACCTTGGTATAAAAGGAATCTTCCAATAATTCAACTTATGACATATTCTGTGAAATATTAATGCATATAAACCGGGGTAACAAAATAACACTTCTGCAAGATTTCTTGCTGCTGGGTCTTTTTCATAAATTGTTGTTATATCTTCTTTTATTTGTGATATCGCTTTTTTTATAAGTCGCATAATATTTCTCTATCACTATTTATTAACTTTTAAAAACTTTCTCTTACCAACTTTTAATACTATTGGCAAGTTTTCCATATCAAAAGTATAATTTATATCCATACACTTTTCATCATTAACTTTTATACCACCTTGTGCAATAAGTCTTTTTAATTCGCCTTTACTTTCAACAAGATGATTTTCAATCACTATATCAGCAAGCGTCTTACTTTCTGTTATTTTTATTTCCGGAATATCTGACGGTATGCCTTTGTTTTGTACTACGTTTACAAATTCTTCTTGGGCCTTATCGGCATCTTCTTTTCCACAGTACATTTCAACAATTAAGTGTCCTAATCTCATTTTTAAATCACGAGGATTTGTTGTTTGGAGAGAATTTTTAATATTTTCAATTTCTTCATTACTTAAATCTGTTAAAAGTGAATAATAACGAACAATTAATTCATCAGGGATAGACATAATTTTTCCATACATATCTGATGGTTTATCGCAGATACTAATACAATGTTCCGGATAAGACTTAGACATTTTCTTAATTCCGTCAGTTCCTTCTAACAATGGTAACAACATAACAATTTGAGGTTCTTTTTTACCATAAGCAGTTTGCATTTCTCGACCAAGTAAAGTATTAAATCTTTGGTCTGTTCCACCAAGCTCAATATCACAGTCTAAAACAACCGAATCATAAGCTTGTAAAAGAGGATAGAAAAATTCATGAATGGCAATAGGTGTTCCTGATTTGTATCTTGCATTGAAGTCATCACGAGTCATAATTTGAGCTACCGTAACTTTTGAACAAAGAGAAAGCATATCTTGCAAATTTAATTTATGCAGCCAATCTGCATTATTAAAAACATTTTTAGAATCAACAGTTACTACTTTTGAAATCTGTTCAAAATAAGTTTTTGCATTTTCATCTACTTGTTCTTTTGTAAGAGCAGGTCTGGTATCAGATTTTCCTGAAGGGTCACCAATCATTGCAGTAGCACCACCAACAAGTAATTGTAATGTATGTCCAAGTTTTTGAAATTCTCTTATTTTTCTCATAACAACAGTATGCCCCAGATGTAAATCAGGTCTGGAGGGATCCATTCCCAATTTTATTTTAAGAGGAACACCTGTTTGTGCAGATTTTTGTAATTTTCTTGCTAATTCTTCTATTCCACCAGGAAGAATTTCACAATCACGTCCTAATTTTTTAGCTTGTTCTATGTATTTTTCTTCAATTTTCAAAACAGTATGTTCCATCTATAAAATCCTTACAATAAATTTCTAAATTTCATAGTTTTATTTATATCATAAAAAATAATGAAAGTATCTATTTATGATTGAATTTAGTTATAACGTATTTTGGTAATTATTTCATTGTAATTTTCAATGGATATTTCTTCATACAAATATTGAGATAACTGCATAATTTTTTCTTTTGTTAATTCAGAATAGTCAATTTTTACAAGTTCATTTATTATTTCTTGAGAAAATCTGTATTTTATAATTTGGGCAGGATTGCCTGCTACAATTGCATAATTAGGAATATCTTTTGTTACGATACTACCTGCTCCGATAATAGCACCTTGTCCTATTGTTACTCCGGACATTATTATTGCACCATAACCTATCCATACATCATCTTTTACAATTATTGAACCTTTTGAACAAGCTTCATTATCTTCGCCGAAAAATTTTACTTTAAATGGATATGTTGATATATTTTTATATGAATGTTCAGATGCAAGTAAAAATGTTACATTTGGAGCTATTGAACAATAATGACCTATTGACAGTATTTCTTGTCCATTTCCCGAATGATACATATTTATATTACCGTATGTATAATTACCTACAGATATTTTATCTATATTAACATGTTGAGAAACTGTCGTTTCATTATGTTTATTCTTTTCTCTCCAAAGAAAATTAATATCACCTTTCTTAACTTTTCTATCTATTCTTTTTTGATGAAGAAATTGTTTTATTATTTTGGGCAAAAGTTTTAAATATGACATATAAAAATACATATCTAATCCATAAAACTCCATTAAATATTTGAAATATCCTGTTTTTTTAAACTGATATAAATTTTCAAAATCAAAATAAAACTTATTTATATGGTATAATAAAAGTCTTTTTTTCTCTTTTTCATAATTGTTGAAAGAAATATTTCCAAATTTTTTATAATGTAACAATAAAGAAAGATAATTTTTACCAAAAACTTCAGCAATATTATAACCACCTTTTTTACCATAGATTCGATTTTGAAAATAAGGTAATGTTGATATTACGGAATAATTTTTTTGTGCAATCATTTTCAAAACTATATCAGTTTGAACGAGTTGTTTTTCTGAATATCTGTTAAAATCTGTTATTTTTTCATAATCTTTTTTCCAAATACCAAAAAGTCCTATTGAGGTCATTGCAAAGGAAATTTTTTCTAAAAAATCATTCATATTATTACAAAATTCAAAACGGTTATCAGTTTTGTTAAAACCTCCTGAAAAATATAGAATTGGTTTTAATGATTTAAAAAGCATTATATCCTGACACATTTTTTCAAGAGAATCTTTTTCAAAAGTCAAAGTATCATTACATAGTTTTAGATATTCTCCGTTTCCATAAGAGATAGATTTTTCAAAGTTTTTATCATTTATATTATGGAGATTTTTATAATAAAAAATCTTGGAAGGATAAATATTTATATATTTTTCGGAAATATTTTGAGTATCATCTGATGAACAATTATCAGAAATAATAATTTCTACACAGTTTGTATTTTGGAAAAATTTTTGAGATACTATATTCTCTAATGTATAGTCAAGCATTTTAGCACGATTATATGTTGGTATACATATTGATAGTATTGGTTTTTCAATATTATCAAATGGAAAATATTTGTTAATAGTAACTTTTGATGGATATTTCTTTATTAATTTTGTATCAAAATTATAAACAAATTTTCTACATATTTTTTGAATTTTAGAAGAGTGCAAAAATTCAGAGAAATTATACATTCTTTTGCTGTTAATATTACTAAAAAGCAATTTATGAAGTTTGTCAAAAAACAAAGAATAATCTTGTTTATTTCTTGCAGAGATATAGCTTCCACTATGAATACGCCAATTTGTATCCTCAGAAGGGATATATACAATAGATGAGTTTTGCAATAAAATTTGAACCCAAATATACCAATCGAGATTTGGTTTTGAAGGACTATCAAAATCGACTTTTTCTATATATTCTTTTTTTACAGTCATACATGAAAAAGTTGGGAACCAATTATTATTAATAAACTCTTTTATATCAAAATTGTCTTGTACAAAGAATTTCTTTTGCTGTTTAAAATAATTTTTATGAGAATTTTCAAAATTATTCACATCTTGTTCAGAACCAAATAAATTCAAATCATTAATTAAAATAGAAGAATCAGGATATTTTTGTATAGCAGAAATTCTATTTTGCAAAGCATTTTCATTCCAAAAATCATCACTTTCCAAAAAAGAAATATACTCACCTTTGCATTTTGAAATTCCAAGTTTTAGAGTTTCTGCAAGACCTTTATTGACATTATTTTCATGAGTGTATAATTTAATTCTACTATCTTGTTTGCAATATTCTTGAATAATATTAATAGAATTATCTTTAGAGCCATCATCAACAATAATTAATTCCCAGTCAGAAAAAGTTTGAGAAATAACACTTTCAATGGTTTGTTTTATGTAGTTTTCATAATTATAACTTGCAGTAACTATAGAAATCATATTGTGCCTAGTAATTTATATAATTTAGTATAATAAGTATATCATTAACAAAAAATTACGGAATTATCCCTTAGTGTAAAAAATTATAAAAGTACTTATATTTTACAAACTAGCTAATTTTAATAAAGAAATAAGGTTAATTTTGTTAAACAAAATACAAAAACAGAGGCAAAAATTAATTTCAGCCTCTGTTTTTATTTTCTTTTGAATAACTATTTATTTGTTGGTATTCTCATTGAATAGAATGAACGAATTACAAATACTATAGCTATCATTAAAAGAATAATACCAATTTTTGGAGCAATTGTTCTAAATGATTCACTTAATGCAATTTCCATCGCAAGTAATCCGAATAATGTCGTAAATTTAATAATCGGATTCATTGCAACAGAAGAAGTATCTTTAAATGGATCACCAACAGTATCACCTACAACAGTAGCTTCGTGTAATGGTGTTCCTTTTTCAGCAAGATCTACTTCAACAATTTTCTTCGCATTATCCCAGCATCCACCGGCATTTGCCATAAATACTGCTTGATATAATCCGAAAATTGCTATTGCTATTAAATAAGATACAAAGAATGATACCGGCAATAAATTGTTTTCTGCCGGAGCTGATAAACAAGCTAACGCCAATGCAAATGCAAATAATGCTATAAAGATATTTACCATACCTTTTTGAGCATATTCTGTACATATACGAACAACTTCTTTTGAATTTGAAACATCTGCACGTTTTTCTGCATTTTCATCAAGTTTAATATTTCTCTTAATGTATTCAACAGCTCTGTATGCACCTGTTGTTACAGCTTGCATTGATGCTCCTGAGAACCAATATATTACAGCTCCACCTGCCAGTAAGCCTAGTAATGTAAACGGATTTAGCAAGTTTAATACTTCTTGAGGAGCAACTCCTAATGTATTTTTAATAACCAAAATCAAAGAAAATATCATTGTTGTTGCACCTACAACTGCTGTACCAATTAATACAGGTTTTGATGTTGCTTTGAATGTATTTCCTGCTCCATCATTTGCTTCAAGATATTTTTTAGCTACGTCAAAATTAGGTTTAAAACCAAATTCTTTTTCAACTTCTTCAGAAACATTTGGAACTTCTTCTATTAAAGAAAGTTCATAAACTGATTGAGCATTGTCAGTTACAGGACCATAAGAGTCAACAGCAATTGTAACAGGTCCCATTCCAAGGAAACCGAATGCAACTAAGCCGAATGCAAATATTGACGGATAGAGCATAACATTTTCAGGAATATATAAACTTGCAAAATATGACATTGCCATCAAGAATATAATTACTGCACCAATCCAAAATCCTGAAAAATTACCAGCAACCAATCCAGAAAGAATTGTCAATGATGAACCACCTTCTCGAGAAGCTGTAACAACTTCTTCTGTATGTTTTGCCTTAGGACTTGTAAATACTTTTGTCGCTTCAGGAATTAATGCAGCACCCAAAGTTCCACAAGAAATAATTATTGCCAAAGTTAGCCATAAGTTTCCAAAACCTTCTACATTAGCCAGCATTGTATGACTAACACCAAATGTCATTATTATTGACAAAATTGAAGTAATCCAAACTAAATTAGTCAAAGGAGCTTCAAAATCTAAATCTGATTTTCCTTCATAAGCTGATTTTGTAATAATTTGATTAACACCATAAGCAATAACTGATGTTAAAATCATCAAAAATCTCATAACGAAAATCCAAGTTAAAAGAGTAACTTGATTAGCAGCACCATCGACAGCAAGTAAGATAAATGAAACTAATGCAACACCTGTTACACCATAAGTTTCAAAGCCATCAGCTGTAGGTCCGATTGAATCACCGGCATTATCTCCTGTACAGTCAGCAATAACACCAGGATTTCTCGGGTCATCTTCTTTAATTGTAAAGTGAATTTTCATAAGGTCTGAACCGATATCGGCAATCTTTGTAAAAATACCACCGGCTACACGAAGTGCAGATGCTCCTAATGATTCACCGATTGCAAAACCTATAAAACAAGCTCCTGCTATATCTCCCGGGATAAATAATAATATGAGTAACATCATAATAAGTTCAACACTTACAAGTAAAACACCAATACTCATACCTGCTTTTAACGGAATATCCATAATTTTTAAAGGATCTCCTTTCAAAGCAACAAATGCAGTTCTTGCGTTAGCAAGAGTATTCATTCTGATACCAAACCAGGCAACACCATAAGAACCAAGAATACCTACAACGGACATTCCTAAAATAATTAAAACATTTTTTAATGGCATACCTTGAAGATATCCAAAATAAAATGCAATACAAATTGCAATCAATGCTTCAAGTGCAATTAAAAACTTACCTTGTTGAATTAAATAAGTTTTACATGTTTCGAAAATAACATTTCCGATTTCTTTCATACATTTGTGAGCATCTAATTTTTTGACATCACAAAACATTTTCCAACCCCAGAATAATCCGAGAACAGAAACAACAATTCCTGCAACCAAATAATTGAAGTAATCAGGCTGTACCGATTTGATATTAGGTACAACAAGGTCAGCTTCACTGGCAAGCGCAGGGGCTGAAACACACAAATATGACAATACAGCCATAAACGTTGTTTTGACAGCCGTTAGGATTTTGTTTGACATTTTTAATCTCCTTTGCTTTCACACGCTACACTAACATATATAAATGTCTGTAAACTTAATTGTAATCTTATTTTAAAGTAAAATCAAGATTTCAAACTATACCTAATGTATGATTTTATTTGTTTTTCAAAAAATTTTTTAAAATATTATTGCATACTTTTACAAGAACCATAAGCAGTCGCTTTAATATTATTATCCTTATATGTATATGTACTCATCTTCGTATCAAATAAATATACCAAAATATCACCATCATATACTGTTGCAGTTAATGCTGAATTTGTTATTGCATTAATTTTCCCAACAGTATTATTTGAAGAATTATATACTTTATTATCCGAACTAAAATATAATGATTCTAAAAAAATATATTCATTAGAACCAGCCGGCACATAAGTACATAACAAACCCATATCTGAATTAGCAAATGCAGGCAACGTCAATATTAAAATTGTCAATATCAATAAAAACTTTTTCAATATATTTTAACCTTATAAATAAGTTGAAAATTATGGTATTTATAATTTTTTCAATCCGTATTCAATACCTTTTTTTAACAACAAATTAAATCCTTGGTTTAAAAGTTCTTTTCGTTCTTGCCTATAATCAACTGTTTGAGTTGTATTGGCACTATTGTTATCGGTATTTGTATCTTGAGTATATGTTGCATATCCTGAATTATCATATTGGTTATCGTATTGTGAATTATACTGCTGATTGTCATACTGCTCACCATATTCAGACTGATTAGCCTCTTGGTATTCATTATAGTCTTGATAGTCTTGTTGAGTATAATCAGGATTTTGAGGATATCTTTGTTCTTCTTGATGAGGTTTTCCATGATGATGTGGAGCATTTGGATAGCCTGCTGCTCTCGGGTGAGGTTTTCCATGATGATGTGGAACATTCGGATAACCTGCTGCTCTCGGGTGAGGTGCACCATGATAATGTGGAACATTCGGATAACCTGCTGCTCTCGGGTGAGGTGCACCATGATGATGTGGAACATTCGGATAACCTGCTGCTCTCGGGTGAGGTTTTCCATGATGATGTGGAACATTCGGATAACCTGCTGCTCTCGGGTGAGGTGCACCATGATAATGTGGAGCATTTGGATACCCTGTTGCTCTTTGTTGTGGAGCACTATGGCGTGGGGGAACATTTCCTTGAGGACGTGCCTGTGAACTTGGTCGCCCTTGATTTACTTTTTGAGGAACATTTCCTTGAGGACGTGCCTGTGGATTTGGTCGTCCTTGATTTACTTTTTGAGGAACATTTCCTTGAGGACGTGCCTGTGGATTTGGTCGCCCTTGATTTACTTTTTGAGGAACATTTCCT
>JAFQYI010000182.1 GCA_017406505.1 bacterium | reverse complement strand
GCTATGTTTTTTGCTAATGCTATAAAAGGTGAAAATTATGGTTTTACTGTAAATGGCGAACTATTAATGCAAAATATGGTAACAGATGTTCAATCTGTTGAAAAAACTTATAAAAGTGCTGAAGTTTCAAAAGTATTAATGAATATGTTATCAGAATCCCAAAATACAAATAAACCTGTAAGAATTGATTTTGGAAATGATATATCTGCAGTTTTAAGAGTTAGTCTCGATGGAAAAATTAGTGCTGAATTTATACCATCAGACAAAGTTGCCGAAGAATATTTAAAAAATAATATATCATATTTACAGCAAGCATTTGAAGAAAAAGATATACCATACAACGAATTATCATATAGAAATCAAAAGAATAAACAGAATCAAAATGAGAATGAAAACAAAAGCAAAAAGGGCAAAGGAGAGTAATAATGAATGATTCTTTTGTTACAGCTCTAAATACTCAAGTTGCTACAGAGCATTGGATTAACGGAATAACAGAAAACATGATAAACTGTTATACACCGGGTTATCGAGAAAACAAAATTAACTTCAAGACATATATGGGAGGTATAGCTCCTGATTCAGTGTATAAAAGTCAAAGTCAGGGAAAAGCCAATCCTGGTACGGCTGATGAAAATGTTTATCTTGAAGGTAAAGGATTTTTTGTTATCAGAAATGAACATGGCAGAATTGCTTATACCAGATTAGGAGATTTTAAATTCGACGGTGAAGGTGTATACAAAACAAGTGATGGTCAAAGAGTTCAAGGATATATCTTAAATGACAAAGGTGAAATTATGCAGGGCACAAAACCTATGGACGCAGATATTTTCACAGAAAGTACAATAAATGGTGGAAGTGTACAAATTCCAACCACAGATATAAAGTTATGGATTGACCCGGGCAATGGAAAATACCTTGGTAAATATGATGAATTTAAAATTGAAGGTGATGGGATAGTCTATGGAAAAGCAGATAACGGAAAAGTTAAAACTCCGTTGTATAAGATAGCTATAATGAATTTTCATAATCCTCAAGAATTGTTCGAAATTAAGCCATTACAATTTATTGAAACAGATGAATCCGGTAAACCTGTTGTAAGTACAGGAGATGTCAGAGGTGGACTTATTGAAATGTCTAATGCCGGTTTGAGTGGTAATATAAATTTTTATAAAATGGCAAATACTCAATGGAAAGTAACCAATAAACTTATTCAAACAAATAAGCAGTTACTACAAGAAGCAATTGAGCTAATGAGTAGTTAATAAAGAAATCAAATTCCATTCTTACTATTTATGCCGGCATTTCTGTCGGCTTTTTATTTATTTAAAAATAAAACTCTATTTATTATAAAAAGAACTCTTGCTATTCAGTAAGAGTTCTTTAATCTTTCAATATATGTTATCTCTATTTTACAGTTGCATAAAGAAGAACATTTACCATCTTATCAGAATATGGACCATGATAACCTAACCAGAATTTATATCCGAGATTTAAACCATTCAAATAATTAATAATTTCAAAAGCATCTGTAGGTCTATGATGTATAGAAATAGCTAAATTTGGCTTTTGACTAAGTAAAATTGTTTCAGCACCCTGTAAAGCTTGCAATTCGGCACCTTCAACATCCAGTGTTATAAAATTAACTGAAGAAACACCTTCTTTTACAACAAAATCATCTAATTTAACAAGTGTTGCAGGAAGATATGAACCTTCATCTTTTCTATAAATAAGAGAAGCATCGGTATCATCTTGGAAATATAAATCTTTGTGGCAATTCTTATTCCATAAGCCGTATGGATAAGTTTTAATATTTTTAAAACCACTTTCGTTAATTTCTTTTTTAATTTGTTCAATTATTCTTACGTTAGGGTCAAAACCTATAATCAAACCGTTTTCACCTACTGTTTCAGCAACTTTAAAACTTAATGATAAATCACTGGAAATACCACCATTTATCATGATATCACCTTTATTTAAAGGAACATTAGGACAATAATTTTCCGGAAATTTGTCAATATTTTCTTCTTTCATTGGCGTACGATTATCGTTAAAAGCTATTAGCTCATCAAAAATTTCTCTTGAATAATCATCTGTTAAAAGATTTTTTGCTGCATCAATTTTTGTCTTATATCTTTCTGAATAATTTTTCATGTTATTCATACCGAAATAACATAAAAATGCAAGTACTACTAATACAAAAACCCAAAATTTTTTAATTAATTTTTCATCCATAAAAGTATCTTTCTAAATTTATTTTTCTTATTCTTTTTTACTATGTTTTTAAATATTTTGCAACTATTATAAGAACAGTTACATATATTAATTATGGTTATATACTGTTTAAAATCATAAATCTTTTTAGTATTAGGACTTCTTCATAAGATGCACCGGCTTCTGTGAGTTCTTCAGGAGTAATGCCAAATAATGTCAATAAATTTTTGCCTTCATTATTTAATTCATTTTTTTTTATTTGATTAACAACAATACTAACAGCATGACTTCTGGTTAGAGAATTTTCCAATATAGGTTTATTAAGAGTTCTCTTTTTGCATTTGCCCATTACTAAAAAATTTCCTGATTAATGTCATTTAATTGTATGATATTTTGTTTCTAAAATCAATAATAGCTTAAATTTATTTTTAAAATATTAAGAATTGTAACAACAATGCCTTAAAAAAGTAAATTTTTAATCTTGATAAACATTATGTAAGTATCAAAAGTGTGATGAAAGTGAAAATAACTAATTCATAAGAATAATGAAATAACTTATTTTCAAAAGTATAATAAAAGTGTAGTAATAAACGAAAGGTAAGTGAAAGATGTTTAATTTAAGAAATTTAAAAGTAGTAAGAGATATTCAGAATATTCAACCAAAATTAAAATGGTTAATGTTTTCAGATGTAGAAGAAGCAAAGATGCATAGCCGATATTTTGATTTAATATGTGGTGAAAAAGACAATAATGTTGAAGCAACAGAACAATATTTACAAAAAATGGTAAGAGAAGCATTAGTAAGAGAATTTTCAGCTGATATAAAAGATACTGCATCATTTGAATTATTAGCAGATATGGTGCTTCATAATCTAAAGAAAAAACAATTAGAAGAAATGGATTCAAAAGAAGCATAAAATAGAAATCAGCTTATAACTAACCTTTCGTAAACGGTACTCATGGGTAATGTGGGTATCGTTTTTTTTGTTGAACATATAAATGGTAATTTAATAAAGAAAGGAAAAAAAATGAAATATTTAATAAAAAAGCCTGACACATTTATAAGTATGTTAAATGATGATATAACATCAATTCTACATAAAAGTTTTGATAATTTATTTCCGGAATATGTATTTGAACAAGAAATGAGTGGAATGGCAATGCCTGTAGATATAAAAGAATTTGAAAATAAATATTTAGTCAAAGTAGAAATTCCGGGTATTGAGAGGGAAAATATTGATTTAGATTTACATAAAAACTCCTTAAAAATTTCAGCAGAGAAAAAAATTGAAACTGAAGAAAATGACGAGAAGAAAAAATATCATAAAAGTGAATTTCGTTATGGAAATTATTGC
The DNA here is from genome assembly GCA_017406505.1 of bacterium. Lineage (GTDB taxonomy): Bacteria > Cyanobacteriota > Vampirovibrionia > Gastranaerophilales > Gastranaerophilaceae > RUG841. The sequence goes on along the minus strand of JAFQYI010000182.1, from coordinate 8,651 downwards.
AGAACATTATATTTTCCGGTTGATGTAAATATGGATAAATGTGAGGCAAAAATCAAAAATGGTATTTTAACTATTGAATTAGAAAAACTTCAAAAAGAAGAAGATAAAAAAAGAAAGATTGAGATAAGAGAGTAATGACAGTTATTTTAGGAGTAAAAACAGAAGACAGATTTGAAACAGCAAAATGCATACAAAAAATCTTAACCGATTATGGTTGTTTTATAAAGACGAGGTTAGGATTACATAATATTTTAGAAGATATATGTCCAAAATATGCACTTATGTTAATAGAAATTCCCAGAAAAGAAAAAGCTGTATTAATAGAAGAAAAGCTTTTAGATATTAGTGGAATAGAAATACAGCGAATGGAGTTTGATATTAATTAGAGAAAGGTTTGTGCATTGACTTGTTCACAAGTCAATGCACATATATAAAAGAATGACAGAGAAAGTAGTAATTATAGGTGGTGGAGCAGCAGGCCCAAAAACTGCTGCAAAATTAAAACGTGAAAATCCTAATATAATAATAGAAATGTATACTGACGAGCAGAATGTTTCATATTCAGCTTGTGGATTGCCGTATTATATAGAAAATATAATTCCTAATATAGAAGAACTTTTGGTACGTTCACCTGAAGAATTTGAAAGACATGGGATAAAAGTATTTTTAAGGCACAAAGCTATAAAGATAGATAAAAGAAATCAGATGGTTGTTTTTGAGAAATTGACAACAGGAGAGAAACTAGAAGTTTATTACGATATATTGGTAATAGCAACAGGAGCAAGACCTTATATTCCTGATATTGAAAATGTTAATGATTTCAATAATATATATACTTTAAGAAAATTAGAAGACGGAGTACTAATTAAGAATGCAATAAAAAAAGCCGATACAGTAACGTTAGTAGGTTGTGGATATATTGGTATAGAATTATTAGAGGCATTTATAAAAAATGGGTTAAAAGTAAATGTAATAAACAATCACAAATACATAATGGCAATGTTTGATGATGATATATCAAGACAAATTCAAGAATATGTGATGAAAAAAGATGGAAATAATATAAATCTTTACAATAACCAATATGCAGTGAGGTTTGAAGGAGAGAATGAAAAAACTAACAAAATAATAACAAATATAGGAGAAGAAATAGAGAGTGATTTTACTGTAATATGTGCCGGAATTGTACCAAACAGTGAAATAGCAAAAGAAGCCGGTTTAAAAACAGGAGTAAGTAATAGTATTTGGGTAAATTCACATTTTGCGACATCATATCCTAAAATTTATGCAGTAGGAGATTGTTGTGAAAAAATGCACATAGTAACGAAAAAGCACTGTTGGTTGCCTTTAGGTTCAACAGCAAATAAAGAAGGTCGATGTGCAGCTATAAATATAGCGAGTAATAATTGTGATTTTGCAGGAGTCCTTGGAGCTGCTGTCAGCAGATATTTTGATTATACAGTTTGTATGACAGGAATTACAGAGAGGGAGGCAAAAGAATTGGGGTATGATGTAATAACGACGACAGTAACAAAAGAAGATAGAGCAGGTTATATGCCTGAAGCTGCAACTATTACATTAAAAATAATTGTTGATTCCAAATCAAGAGAAATATTAGGAGTACAAGGAATAGGAACAGGAGATGCCGAAAAGAGGGTAGCTACAGTATCTATAGCTATAATGAATGCAGTAAAAGTAGATGAATTTATGGGGCTTGATTTACCTTATGCACCACCATTTTCAACGGCGATTGATCCGCTTTTAAATGCGATTAATATAATACAAGAAAAACTTGATAAAAATATCAAATAAAAAATATAAACTAAATAAAGCAACCTGTTTAAAAATAAACAGGTTTTTAAGTAGGGAATAAGAAACTTTTCTAAAATAAAATAGTCTAAATATTGTGTTGATGAAAAATTTATAATTTGTACTATAATTAAAATTAGGAGAGTGTATTTTGAAAAAAGTAATAGTAGCAATAGCATTATTTATAGCAGTATCCATAACAGCAGAGGCATCACAGCAGACCATGCTTTATGATCAAGTATGGAAGTTAATAAATGCAAAATATGTAGATCCGTCAAATAATCATCAAAATTGGTATAAATGGCGTAAAAGATATGATAGCCAAATAAAAACAGATGAAGATGCGTACATAGCTATTGATACAATGTTGGCGAGTTTAAATGATCCATATACAAAATTTTTAGATCCCAAGGAATTTAAAGAAGAAACGAGTAGTATAAAAGGTTCTTTGAAGGGAATTGGTGTTCAAATAGGAGTAAAAGATGGAAAGTTATTAATAATTGCACCAATGGAAGATACCCCTGGAGAGAAAGCAGGATTAAAGGCAGAAGATGAAATTTTAGAAATAAACGGACAATCCACAAAGGGAATGACTGTAGATAAAGCAGCAGAGTTAATTCGAGGAGAAGAAGGTACGATTGTCAAGTTATTAATCAAGAGAAAAAATGAAGAAAACAAAGTATATTCTGTACCACGAGCAAAAATTGAGATAAAAGCTGTTTCTACAAAATTACCGTTTGAAAATATAAAGCTTGATCCAAGAGTAGGTTATATAAGACTAAGTTCTTTTATAAGTCAAAATGCGATAGAAGAGTTTAAAAACGCAATGACAGGATATGGGAATAAGAAGGGATATATAATAGATTTACGATCCAATCCTGGAGGATTATTAACGAATGCGTTATTATTATCTGAGCTATTTTTAACCAAAGGTAGTGTAATAGTAAGTACAGTAGACAGAGAGAATTACAAGGATACGGCACGAGTACAAAAGCAATATTTATGTGACAAACCGATAGTGATATTAATAAATGGAGGGAGTGCATCAGCGAGTGAAATTTTTTCAGGAGCGATGAAAGACAATAACAGAGCCTTGATAGTAGGAGAGAAATCTTTTGGAAAGGGGCTTGTTCAAGAGATAAATAAGCTTCCTGGTGGATCAGGTTGCAATATAACAATACAAAAATATTTAACGCCAAGTGGAACGGACATACATAAAAAGGGAATCAAGCCAGATGTAACAGTAACATTTTCAGAAGATGATATAAAATCTAAGAGAGATGTTCAGCTAATAAAGGCTAATGAATTATTGGTTAGAATGATTAGTTATCAACCAAAAAGTTAAAGATACGAATAAGTAGTAATATAGATATGTTAAAGAATTTGTAATAAAAATGAAACAATAGTATGAGTTTCATTTTTTGCTTGTCAATCAAAAATCTTAGTAATGGATATATATTTAACATAGAATAAATATAATATTTATAAAAAAAATAAGTAATAAATATATAAAAAGCATTTTCATAAACTATAAAACATGATAGAATAGAATAATAATTTATGAAATAAAGTTAAAAGCAGTTTTAAAATTTAATAACATCTACAAATGCCTCTGTAGCTCAGTTGGATAGAGCGCTTCCGTCCTAAGGAAGGCGTCGCACGTTCGAGTCGTGTCAGGGGTATTTTTTTGCACCTCGTATAAATTCATCTGCCATATAATTTGAAGTTCCGTTTTTTCTCGGACTTTCTGTGATTACTGTTATTTTCATATTTACCTCAACTTCAAATATTCTTTATAAAAACTTTCAATTTTATCAAATACAACAAAAGGAAAACGGATTTATGACACAGGCTTTTGCTTTTGGTGGTTCAAGAGACAAAGAAAAATGTGAAGATGTTAAATACGGTTCTTCTCTGCAGAATTTCCTAATTGATGACGGAAATGAAGTTATTTTATCTGATACAGGAATGCCAAATGATTCGCCTGATATAGGCAGAAGTCTTAATGTACCATTAACTATGGGTGATAAAGTAGCAACTTTTAAAGAAGCCTTTGAAGCAACAGGCTACAAAGTAGAAGATGTTACAAAAATCGTTGTTACACATAAACACCCTGACCATACAGGCGAATTAAGAATGTTCTCTAATGCTAAAATTTATATCTCTGAAAGAGAAGCAGACGATATGAAACTTACAGGCGATAATGTTGTAAGAGTAAAATTGACAGATGGTGCATATAAAAACTTTCCTGAATCTCAAAGAATAACGGATACTCTTGTAATGATAAAAGCAGAAGGACATACAAAAGGTAACTCTATTTCTATTTTGGACGATAAAGAAAATGACTGCTATTATATGTTTCAGGGTGATGTAACATACTGTGATGCAGCACTTTTAGCAAACGAACTATCCATTATTGCTGAAGATAAAGAAAAAGCAAGAGAAACTCTAGATAGAGTTCGTGAATTTGTCAAGAACAATAAAACGATTTACTGTTCAACACATTGTCCTGAAGGATATTTGAATGTAGAACAGCATAAAATTATGGAATTATAATTAGTGTAATATTTAAGTTTAAACCCCGATATAAAACCATATCGGGGTTTTGTTTATGCTATTATTACCTTGTGAATTAACGTTATGGGATTTATGATGACAGAAAAAGAAAAAATGTTAAATGGTGAATTGTATATGCCTGAAAATGATGAAGAATTATTCAATGAAAGAATTAAATGTAAAACTCTGTGCTATCAATTTAACAACCTTTCACCCGATAAGTTAGATGAAAGAAAAGAACTTATTAAGAAAATTATAGGCAAGACCGGAAATAAATATTGGATAGAACAACCTTTTATCTGTGATTACGGATATAATATTGAAATCGGTGAAAACTTCTATTCTAACCATAATCTTACCATTTTAGATTGTACAAAAGTAACATTTGGAGATAATGTGTTTATTGCTCCTAATGTTTCATTTTATACAGCAGAACACCCGATTGATTGTAAAACAAGAAATAAAGGTTTTGAATATGCTAGACCCATAACTGTAGGAAATAACGTTTGGATAGGTGGGGGAGCAACTATTTTATCAGATGTAACTATCGGAAATAATGTCGTTATCGGAGCAGGAGTGGTTGTAACAAAAGATATTCCCGATAATGTAGTTGTAGCAGGAAATCCTGCAAGAGTAATTAAATATCTTGATGCAGAGAAGTTTAAGGGGTAAATTAAGGGGTAAATTAGTATGACACAGGCGAATGATTTTATTTATGAACTTCCGAAAGAAGAACAGCAGGTTTTACAAGAACATGATTCTTTATCTCCGCAAATGATATTCAAGATTATAAGAAGAGAAGGCGAAATCGAGTTGCAGCGTCCTTTTCCGGCATTGGCATTTTCTGCTTTAGCTGCCGGTATTTTTATTTCTTTTTCTTTCTTATTTCGTTCAATATTTCATATGTATATGGGAAATTCGTCAATAGAGCCAATGATATCAAGTATTGGTTATACCGTAGGTTTTCTTATTGTCATATTGGGTAGAATGCAGTTATTTACAGAAAATCCTATAACAACAATTATTCCTCTTTTAAGTGATTGGTCTTGGAAAAAGTTATTAAAAGTTAGTCGTCTGTGGGGTATTGTATTTTTATTTAATATAATTGGTACTGCAATAGCGGCTGTTTTTTTCGCAAGCAAATATACACTTTCAGTACCTGTTGAAAATGCCATGAGTGAAGTAGCTTCAAATATTATGCTATTAACTCCCATAGAAAATATATTGAGAGGGATTCCTGCGGGTATTATTATTGCAGCTCTTGTTTGGATATCCCCCCAAGCGAAAAATTTTAGATTTGCTATGATATTTTTCTTTATTTATTTTATTGCATTGGGAGATTTTTCTCATGTAGTAGTTGGTTCTTGTGAAATGGCATATGAAGTTATAAAAGGCAATGCTGACTTCTTTACATATTGCTTTAAATTTCTAATTCCTACGGGTATAGGTAATATTATTGGCGGAACATTAATATTTACCTTATTAATTTATTATCAAGTAAAAAAAGAATTAAAGACAAATAAGAAACAAAGTTTCGATACAAATATTTTGAAAAATTTTTGGTTTAACATACTAACTAAACATTGATATTAACTTATAAAAAGGAGTAATTATGAGTAAAAAAGTATTAATATTATCAGGAAGTCCGAGAAAAAACGGAACTTCAAATTATATGACAGATGAATTTATACGAGGTGCAAAAGAATCAGGACACGAAATTTTTAGGTTTGATTCAGCAAGAGCAAATGTAAAACATTGTTTCGGTTGCAACGCTTGTGGAATGGGTTCAAAACCTTGTATTCATAAAGACGATTTTGTTGAACTAAAAGAGTATCTTTTAAACTCTGATGTAATAGTTTTCGTAACGCCTATGTATTATTTTGGAATGTCATCAACCATAAAAAAAGTAATAGACAGATTTTACAGCATTGACTCTCAAATCAAAAGTGGAAATAAAAAGGGTATTTTAATATCTGTTCAACATGCACCTGTTGATGCTGTAAAAGATTCTTTAAATAATCATTATCAAGCAATTTTGAGTTGGTTAAACATGGAAAATGCAGGAATTATTAATGCAATAGGAATAGAAAGTGTCGAACACATAAAAAATACACCATATCCTAAACAAGCATACGAATTAGGTAAAAGTCTACAATGAAAAATGAATACGATATTGCAATTTGTTATTGCAATGACAGCATATGACCTATAATATTTAAGATAGAAGTGTAAACTAAAGGAGATGAACTATGCAAAATTTTGATTATTGTACGCCAACAAGACTTATTTTCGGGAAAGATGCAATTGAAAATCTTCCCGATGTTATGAAACCATGGAAAAGAATTTTATTGACTTATGGTGGTGGAAGTATTAAGAAAATCGGACTTTATGATAAGGTTAAAGGACTTTTAAAAGACTTTGAAATTTATGAATTATCAGACATTCAACCTAACCCGAAATACAATCCGAGCGTATTAGATGGCGTAAAAATCTGTAAAGAAAAAAATATTGATGTAATTTTAGCTGTTGGCGGTGGAAGTGTTTTGGATTGTTCCAAAGCAATAGCGACAGGTGCAAAATATGATGGTGAAACTTGGGATTTAATCACTTATAAAGTTAAACCAAAAAGTGCTTTACCGATTGTCGATATTTTAACTTTAGCAGCAACAGGTTCTGAATATGATGCAGCTAGCGTAATTTCAAGAACAGAAACCAATGATAAAACAGCATTCATTGACCCTGTTACATATCCTGTTTGTTCAATTTTAGACCCTATTTATACATTCAGTGTATCTAAAAAGCAAACGGCAGCAGGTTGTGCAGATGCTATCAATCATGTTATGGAACAATATTTCACTTCAGACACAACTCTTTTAAATGACGGTTTTTGTTTTGCAGAAATTAAGAGTTTAATGGAAAATACAAAGGCTTGTTTGGAAAATCCTGAAGATTACAGGGCAAGAGCAGAAATGATGCTGTGTTGTACATATGGGTGTAACGGAATTTTAGCATTAGGTAATTCTTATTCAGGTTGGCCCTGCCATGCTATAGAACATGCATTGAGTGCATATTATGATATTACGCATGGTGAAGGACTTGCAATTATTACACCTCGTTGGATGAAACATATTTTGTCTGATAAAACAGTTGATAGATTTGTAAAATATGGTGTTAATGTGTTCGATATTGATAAAAATCTTGAAAAGTACGAAATTGCAAATAAAGCCATAGATGAAACATATAAATTTTTTGAATCAATAGGTATTCCAATGCACTTAAAAGATGTCGGTATTGACGATAAGAGAATTGATGAAATGGCACATCATATTGCAGTAAACGAAGGACTTGAAAATGCCTATGTTCCGTTAAAAGAAGAAGATATTAAATTAATTCTTATGGCATCTTTATAGAGGAATAAAGTGATGAAAAATATTTTATTAATAATTTTAGGACTATTTATTATAGGTGCAGGAGTTGTTTTTGCACTTCAAAATAAACAAACTGAAAACAAAGGAGCTATAAATATGACAAATAAAAAAGTATTGGTTGCATATTTTTCTGCAACAGGCACAACAAAAAGAGTAGCAGAAAATTTAGCAGAAGCAACGGGAGGAGATTTATACGAAATAAAACCATTAAAACCTTATACAAGTGATGATTTAAACTGGAAAAACAGTCAATCAAGAAGTTCGGTTGAAATGAAGGATTACAGCTCAAGACCTAAAATAATTGATGATGATTTTTCGGTTAAAGATTATGACAGAATATATTTAGGTTTTCCAATTTGGTGGTATATTGCACCGACTATTGTAAATACATTCCTTGAAAAACACGATTTTTCAGACAAAACAATTATTCTCTTTGCAACATCTGGTGGCAGTGGATTTGGTAAAACTGTTGATAATCTGAAACCGAGTGTATCTCATTCAACAAAAATAATTGAAGGTAATATATTAAACGGAAACCCATCTGTTGATAAATTAAAAGATTGGATAAAAAACAAATAATCTCAAATAGTTTGTGTTTTTAGACTAAAAAACTTCGATATAAAGTTATATCGGAGTTTACTTTCGTAATAATTTACAAAATTATAAAACTTTATTTATAAAATTTGTAAATTTCGCAACATGTTACTTTTTAAAATCAAAAAAAAGACCCTTTCGGGTCAAAAAAAACTTTAGAGAGAGAGACAGAGAGAGAGAGTTTTAAACCTATTTTATGAACTTATGCTATGAACCACCGAATTTTGGTGCCGAATTCTTTATTGCCGTTTCTTCAGCTTTTTC
>JAFQYI010000016.1 GCA_017406505.1 bacterium | reverse complement strand
ATATTTGCAGATTATTGGCTGAATTATTAGACCCAAAAGGTTGTCATGCACAAAAAACGAAATATTTAGATTTATTTTACGAAAAATTTTTACATAATAAGTTTAAAGATTTGAATACAGACAAAATAACAGTCATAAAAGAAGATTTGACAAAACAATTAGAAATAGAGGGTAAAGATAAAAGAAGAATTGATATTGTATTAAACGAACGAAACGGACATTATATTCCAATAGAAGTAAAAATTAATGCCGATGAACAACCTGACCAATGTGAAGATTATTTGAAACAAGCTGATAGGTGCTATAAACAAAGGGGAATAAATAAGGATCCCTTTGTATGTTTTCTTACAAAAGACGGACATAGCCCTACAAGTATTAGAGAAAGTTTCTTAAAAGAGCAAATTATATGCATATCGTGGATACAAATATCTGAATGGCTTGATGATTGTATAAGTATTTCAAAAAATCTTAATCCTATTAATGAAATTTTAAAACAATTCAAAACAGTAATAGATGAATATATGGAGGTTTCAATGAATAATACAAAAGAAATTTTAAATTACACATGTGTGGGTAATGTTACAAATGAAAAAGAAGTACATGAAATAGCTGAAAGAATAAAATCTGATAAAGAAAAGCTTAGTTCTGCCTTAAAATTATATCCTGCATATTTAAAAGCAACACAGGATATTTGGGTAGATTTTGCGAACTATTTGGAAGAATACATTTATAATAAGTACAAGAAAAGACCTAAAAATACGGATGGCAAAAATTGGTATCTTACTTATGACCTGCCTAATAGGTACAGCATTATGATTCAGTCAAATGCGAGAACAGAATTATCGTCAGAGGATAGATTACCCGATATTAGTGTAGATTTATATAAAGGTAATAAACTATCAGATAATTACCCTGATATACTTCCTACATTGTTTGATTTAATTGATGACAATAAAAAAGAAGAATACTCAAAACAAATAGGGGATTGGTTAGCAGAAAAATATGGATTATTGAAATAACAATGTCTAAAAATGACACAGCAGAGTGCTAACATATAATTGTTAGCACTTTTATTATGCTTAAAAAGGAGTAACTTATGAGCAACTTTATATTTGAAGACATAAATTCTGAAAATACAGTTAAATTTGGAGATTATTGGTACACTCCGGCAAAATTAAAAAATTATTGGTACTACGTTAGAGATAGTAATGCAGAAGTATTATATAAAGTTAAAGATAATATTTATGAAGAATATTTGAAACAATATTCTGAGATACCAAATTCTAACAAAAAAATACACGAATTTGAGTGGAATAATGTAAAATATTATCTTATTTACAAAGGTGATAAGCATGAATTAATTGATGAATTTGATAATGTAGTTATTGCTTCTGATTACCAGCCTCTACTGATTTGGAGAATTAAAGAGAAACCGCATTTTATAGTTATTGAATCTAAAACAGGGCTATATAGTGTTATTGACATTGAAAAAAATATAAAAATCCCTTTTGGTAAGTATAAGTATTTATCATCTTTTACATTTGATGAAAAGGTTTATTTTTGTGCATGCAGTGCAGAAACCAATTTGTGTGGAATTATTGACATTAATGAAAATATTGTAATTCCATTTATTTATGACGAAATACATGATTGGAATATTGATATGTGGCAACACAAAACAATACAAGTAGTTTATAAAGGAAAGTGCGGAATTATAGACATAAATAATAATATAGTATTGCCGTTCAAATATAAGTACATATACGGTTTTTATTCATGGGATGAATATTCTTTT
>JAFQYI010000015.1 GCA_017406505.1 bacterium | reverse complement strand
TGTATTTATTTTCAAATTCTTCTTCATCAAAATCACTGACGGTCCTTGATAAAAATACATCCATACCATTTTTATACAAATCAGTTAATCTTAACTGAAATTTTACATGGTCATCGATACCCTCTTTCCATTGAAAATCAAGTTCTTCATCATCTTGTTTTGATGTTTCATCATATACTTTGCATAAAAATAATGTGAATATTTTGTTGAAAGCATTACCCTTATCTGAAACAACATTGTGCCTTAATATTTCAAGAAAGCGATTAAAAATAAAACTTGAGTCTTCTTGATTAATTGGTTTTAACTGACTTTTAACCAATGCTTTACTTTCAAAGCAGTATGGCTCAACCCAAGTTTCAAAAATACCGTTGTCTTTTGTTAATTTATTCCATTTATCATAGAAATCTTTGACATCACCACTTCTGTAATCGTCTTCAATTTTTACAATTTCATTCTTATAAACGAACTCTTTGCCTTGCAATTCCGACGTGTAAAGCATAATAACATCAGCTTTATTACTGAATTTGAAATATGTAAATAATTGACCACCATCTTTATTTAATTTTGCAACAGCTTTATCAAATTCTTTTCCGTAAGTTTTGCATTCAATAAGCAAATATTCAGAACCATCATCACGCGTAACGCATATATCAAGCCTGCCTGATGTACCATGACCGGCAGCCCATGTTTTTTCTAAAATAATATTTTGTGGTTTGTAACCTTTTTCAAGAAGTCTATCAACACATTCTAAAACAACCCAATTTTCAGCCTGTGAAAAGTTTTGAGTAGTTTTACAATCAGCACCGATTAAATCACCATAACATATTTTTTCTTTTGAAAAATCAACTTCAATAGCATAATCGTGCTGTTTGTATTCTTTTCGATATACCTCAACAACACCGTCTTTTGGACTAAAACCAAGCACTTTTAATAGTAACTTGTAATCTTCTTTCATACTCCACTTATACTACAAAATCGTCATCTAAACAATATCATTTTTAGAGTTTAAAGTCCAATTTTGTTACAAATTTAACTATTACAACACTAATTTATTGTAAATTTTATGCTATAATCATCAAGGAAGTACAAACTTTAATTGTATTTTCGTTGATGATATCGCAACGAGTATTGTATTAATCAGCGTAGCTGACGCCTATACTTTCGTAATAGAAGCAATATAACATACTGTAATGTATGCGTATAAGTGAATTAGTTTGTACTTCCTTATTTATAAAAATTATGAAAAAGTATACTGTAAAATTAAATGAAAATGAAATAAAAAGAAGAATTGCCGATTTTTGTGATGATTCAAAAGGCGAAAAAACAATTGAAGACTTTTTAGATACTTCTCTAAAAGGTCTTAAAATTAAATTGTATAAAAATTATAATGAATTATATAAAGAAAAAATGATATTAAAAAGAAATGGTGAACAAAGGATATTAAGAGTTCCCAATAATTATTTAAAAAAAATACAAAGAAATCTTAATTATATAATTCAGACAATATATAAAGGTAAATTCACATCACATGCATTTGAAAAAGCTTCTGAAGGGAAATCTAAAAATATTATAACAAATGCAAAAATACATACGAATAAAAAATTTATATTAAAAATTGACTTAAAAGATTTTTTCCCTTCAATTTCATTTCCAAGAATATATGGTGTTTTTCAGAAACCACCTTTTAATTTTGATAATAAAACAGCAAGATTGTTAGCACATATTTGTATATTTCAAAAATCATTATCAAAAGATGATGTTGGAGAATTACCACAAGGAGCTCCTACATCTCCAATATTATCAAATTTAGTATGTAGAAACTTAGATAATCAATTATTCAAATTATGTAGTAAAAACAAGTGTCAATATTCAAGATATGCTGATGATATAACAATATCAACGAATTTAAGTATAATGCCTAATGAAATATACTCAAATAATGATATTTCAACTCAAATAAAAGAAATAATCAAACAAAATGGTTTTATTATAAATCAAGAGAAAACAAAATTATTAACACAAAAACGACGTCAAATGGTAACTGGTTTAGTTGTTAATAAGAAAGTTAATTTAAAAAGGAATTATATAAAAAATATAAGAGCCATGTTGTTCCAATGGCAACAAAAAAGAATTAAATATATGAGAATTCTCAAAAATAAAAAAAATATATTCACAATTATAAAATTAATAAAAAAAAGTAATTTTAAAAATATTAACAGTAAAAATAAAAATGAACGAAAAAAAATAATTAAGGATTTATTATCAAATGATAAGTATAATAACACCATATATTTTATTGCAATGAAATCAGCTTTGCTTGATGTTGAAAAAGAAATGCATGATAAATATTATCAAAATAAATTTGATAAACCAAAATTCAAGAGAGTTCTCTCGGGGCGTATAGGGTTTGTAAGAAAAGTGAGAGGGGATGAAGATGATATATATCGAAAATTATGGAATCAATATTGTTACTTAAACAACAAAAAGAAAAAGATTAAGCCTCTTATTATAAAAAATGTTTCCGATGATCCTATTTGGAACATTATAAACAAGGGTGAATCTATGGAGTTAGAACTAAAACAAGAGTATAGTGAACAGCACTTATTAGAAACCATAAATGCTTTTTTGAATTCAAAATTTAATGGAACGCTTATCTTTGGAGTTGAGGATTTAACTCACATTATTTATGGTATAGACAAAGAACTAAAAACAAAGTCTAAAGATGCTTTCAGAAATGAAATAATACATAAAATTTTTGATACATTTAATCCTCAAAAGCAACTCCCTGTAATGTGTAAATTTTATGAGCGATACAAAAAAACAATTTGTATTATTGAAGTTCAGCCATATGGTGAAAGAATATATTTAGATGCGAAAAATAAAATATATTTTGAAAGAATGGATGGATATAGTCAAAAAAGGCAAGATCCATAACTATAAATATTAACCGATAAAATTACCGACTTTTAATTTTATAACTACCAACTTTTTATAAAATTTTACCGAGTTTGAATTTGGCAAAAGTTAGCAAAAATTATCAAAAATTTTGCTAAAAATTTCAAACTACCAATTATCTACCACTAAAAAACAGGTGTGCAGAAAATCTCAAAGTGTTTGCAATATCTCAATTTAACTGTTAATTAACATGAGAAAGCAGAAAAAGTAACACAAATTTCCAGAAATTTACAATAGTGAAGATTTAGTATTATCATGGTAAAATTGCCTTACAAGGGGTGATTAGGTGATTAATACAAAAGATCCAACTTCATTTATTCGTAATTTCTTAGTTAGTAGTGACATAGACTTTTTTCTTGGCTCCGGTGCATCTTTATTAGCAGGTATTCCGAGCGGACAAAATTTAGTTTGGCAATTTAAAAAAGAAATTTATTGTTCCGAAAATAATGTTTCCAGAGAACTATTTAAAGATCTACAATCTGAACGAAATAGAACTAAATTGCAGGATTACTTTGATTCTTTAGAGGGATTTCCTAAAAGAGGTTCAAAAGAAGAATATTCGTTTTATTTTGAAAAATATTATGACAATACTTCTGCAAGAAATGCATATATCCAAAAGCTCGTTGCAAATGTTGAGCCCATAAGAGGACATCTTTGCCTTGCTAATTTGTTTATTAACAATAAAGTGGAAAATATTTGGACAACGAATTTTGATGAATTAATTGAAGCAGGCATTAAAACATTATCCCCTCAATATTCATTTAACGTAGTATCTTCGATTCAAAAAGACAGTATCTCTCAAATTGTTAATAATAGCTTTCAAAATGTCATAAAATTGCATGGTGATTATAGGTATGATTCCCTACAAAATACAGAACAGGAATTGCAAAATTTAGAAAGCCAATTATCAGATTTATTTTGCAAGAATTTAATGAACAAAGGACTCATTGTTATAGGTTATGCAGGAAATGATGACTCTGTAATGAAAGTTCTTGAGGATAATATAGATAATAAAGATTTTTTAAGCAAAGGAATATATTGGTGTAAGCCACAAAATACAACATTATCTGAACGAGCAAATGCTTTTATGGAAATGGCTTGTCAAAACAATGAGCTGTCTTGTGTAATTGATATTGATGGTTTTGATGAATTTTTAAATTTGATATACCAAAATTATGAGCATAAAAATTCTATAATTGATGAACGATGGAAAGATTTTGATAATAGAAAAAAAGAGATTGTTTTTTCTTCGGACAAAGCTGCTCAAAGTTCACTAAAAATGAATACATTTGTTTCAACAGAATTACCATTGTGTAATGTGTTTGAAACAGACATAAAAAAATGGAAAGAACTACGAACAATAATAGGGAAAAACAACGATATAATCGCTGGATTATTTAACGGAAAAGTATATTCTTTTTCTAATAGTGATAAACTAAAAGAAATATT
>JAFQYI010000181.1 GCA_017406505.1 bacterium | reverse complement strand
CTCAATTAAATAACAAAAAAAATCCAAGAATAAAAAAACCGGACTTTTCAACAAAAGAAGGTCGTGGAATGCTGGCATATATTTTACAAAAAGAATTTGAATATATTTTAAATATAGACAAAGATGCAGAAACACCATTTATCAAAAGTGTAAAAGACGATTTTGTTCAGAGATTTACGAAAAGAATGATAGAAAATCCAACAAAAAAAATTATGATTGGCATTTGTGGTGAATCGGCAAGTGGCAAAACCACAATTTGTGAGCATATAAAAAAAGCAGTAGACAAATTCAATTTACCTGTTGAAATCATAAGTACAGATAATTATTTTAATGATATTTCTGATTTGATAAAACAATATGGGGGATTTGACAAATTTTTGGAATCAGGTTATGACCTTGATGCACCAAGTAATTTTATGACTCAACAATTGAAAGATGACATAAAAAATCTTTCAGAAGGAAATGATGTAATGACACCACAATATTTAATAAATGGAAGTGGTGTAAATATACCCCACTCATTGCCAGCAAAATCACAAAAAATTATTGCTGTAGAAGGTCTTGCTGCAATGTATGACAATGTATATGATTTATTTGATATAAAAATTTATATAGATATTGATAGAGATGAACAAGAAGAAAGATTTCTATCGAGAGCAGCATCAAGAAACCAAAATCGTGAAAATGCACTTAAACAATTAAAATATATTAGAGAAGCATCTGAAAAATATATTTTACCACATAAACATAAATGGGATATTATAGTTAATGGCTCGGTATCTATTCCGTATTTTGAGCAAATTATAGAATATCTTTATGGAATAACAAACAATTTTGAATAAAAAAACAGCTAATATTCTATCAATATAGCTGTTTAAATAAAAGACTAAGTTAAAATTATGTCAATTTAAAATCACCATATTTTTTGATATGCTCAATTAAACCACCATCTTGCTGTAATTTAATCATAACTTCAGGTAATGGTTTAAACGTAATTTCTGTTTTTTTAGTTAAATTTTTAATTACACCTGTTCTTACATCAACTTCAAGTTCATCTTGAGCATCAATTTCATCAGTATTACATTCAAGCAATAATAACCCTATATTTATAGCATTTCGATAAAATATTCTTGCAAAAGATTTTGCAATTACAGCACTAACTCCTGATAATTTAATTATCTGAGGAGCATGTTCCCTTGATGAACCTAAACCAAAATTTGAACCTGCTACAATAAAATCACCTTTTTGAACTTTAGAAGCAAAATCAGGATCAGCATCTTCAAGAACATGTTTTGCAAATTCAGGCAAATTTGAACGTAAATGAAATAACCTGCCCGGTGCAATATGATCAGTTGATATATTATCAGGGAATTTCCAAACTTTTCCTTTTAACATTATTTTCTCCTTTATAAAATTTCTGTAGGATCAGCAATATAACCACATACAGCTGAATACGCAGCAACAGCAGGTGATGAAAGATAAATTTGACCTTCCGGATTTCCCATTCTACCCTTAAAATTTCTATTTTGAGTAGAAAGACAAACTTCCCCATCTCCTAAAATACCGGCATGAACACCAACACAAGGTCCACAGCCTGGAGGTATGATTTGAGCACCAACATAAGTCATAATTTCTATAATACCTTCTCTTAGTGCTTGCATCATAACTGCTTTTGATGCCGGAGCAACAATTAATCTTACATCCGGGTGAACATGCTGTCTTTTTAACAACTTAACGGCTAGTCGTAAATCTTCTATTCTTCCGTTTGTACAACTGCCTATAAATACTTGATTCACTTTTATATGATTTAATTCTCTTGCAGGTTTTACATTATCAACTGTATGAGGACAAGCAACCATTGGTTCAACATCTTCAGCATTAATTTCAATTACTTTTTCATATTCAGCATCTTTATCAAATTCAATATTTTTAAAATCAAATTCTCTTTTTTGCATTTTCAAGAAATTATAGGTCTTATCATCGGTTGCAAAAAGACCAGCCTTTGCTCCAGCTTCAACAGCCATATTTGCCAATGTAAATCTGTCAGACATACTCATTGATTCAATTGTAGAACCACAAAATTCCAATGCCTTATATGTTGCTCCATCTGCACCTATTTTGCCAATTAAATAAAGCATTAAATCTTTTGCAAAAACACCTTTTCTAAAAAATCCATTTACACATATTTTGTAAGATTGAGGCACTTTTAACCATGTTTTACCTAAAGCAGATGCAACTGCAACATCTGTACTTCCCATGCCTGTTGCAAAAGCCCCTAATGCACCAGAGGTACAAGTATGAGAATCAGCACCACATAAAATTTCTCCAGGTTTTACATATTGTTCTACTAACCTTTGATGACAAACACCTTGACCACCATCCGATAACACAGCTCCTGTTTCTTTTGCAAACTGCCTCATAACCATGTGAGAATTCGATAATTCTTTTCTTGGTGATGGTGTAGCATGGTCGATGAACAAAATCATTCTTTGGGGATTTTTAGGTTTATCAATACCTAATTTTTTAAATTCACTAATAGTTAAAGGTCCTGTTCCATCTTGTACGGCAGTAACATCAACATTTGCAATACACAAATCACCTGCTTTTACAGGTTTTTCAGTATGTGCAGATATAATTTTTTCAGCTAAAGTTTGTCCCATTTTATTTCTCCTATACTACCAATATTGGATCGGCAGTTGTTCTTAATCGTTTTAAAAGTTCTCCTTTAGGTTCATAATAAGGAGTTACAGTCATTACTTTTGCAGCAATATCAGGATAATAATATATAAATTTCAACTCACTTACAGTCAAAGGTAATTGAGTGTGAACATTTGCATATCTTGCGAGTTCTAATATTGTCCTTGCCTCGTCTTCATCTTTAAATTCAAGTTCAAGATTATGATATACATTTCTAAATCCTTTAATACCACCATATTCACCGACGGTGATTTTTCTGCCTGTTTCAATTATTTCAGGCTCACCTCTTCCAAGTTCTTCAAAATCATAAAGTTCATAATTTCTTCTGTCTTTTAAAGCACCATCAGCGTGAATACCTGATTCATGAGCAAAAGCATTATCACCGACAGCAGGCTGATTTATAGGTATAGGTACACCAAATGCTAAAGATGTATATTTTGCCAATTTCCAACATTTTGATAAATCAATTTTTTCGTCTAACTTATACTTGCCTGAAAATCCACTAGACTTTTTAATAGCTAATATACAAGAAACTAAATCAGCATTACCGGCTCTTTCGCCCATTCCATTAATAGCTGTATTAATATAAACATCAACACCGGCATCAATAGCAGCTTTTGCTCCCATTACAGAACAAGCAACACCCATTCCTAAATCATTATGAAAATGTGTTTCAAGAGGTATTTGCAATTCTTTTGCCAATGTAAACATTCTGTCATAAGCACTTTGAGGATCATCATATCCAAGAGTATCACAATATCTTAATCTATCAGCACCGGCTTTTTTAACGGCCTTACCAAATTTTAATAAAAACTCCATATCTGTACGTGAAGCATCTTCAGCATTTACACCGATAGTTACAGCTCCACAAGATTTAGCTGTTTCAACAGCTTCGCATGTCATTTTTATAATATCATCTGGTGTTTTTTTACCACCATATTTACCCGTAATCATTTGTTCTGATGTAGATTGAGAAAGATTAACATGTTTCAATCTGGGAACATTTTGAAATGATTGCATTACATCACTTGATAATGCTCTCATCCAGCCAGATAATATAGTTTTATCAATAACTCCTCTATCTATCAGTTCTAAATTTCCATTTAAGTAATTTAGTTCGTGTCTTGTTGTAGGGAATCCGAATTCAGAACGAGTAATTCCCATATTATTAAGCATTAAATTTATGATTGTTTTTTGAAGTTTAGCAAGACCTAATCTTGAGGTCTGCACACCATCTCTGTTTGTTACGTCTGTTATATATATAGTTGGCATTACAAAAGTCCTTTTAAAATTTCATAATAATTATACAACACATATAAAATTTTTTCACAAAATAGAAATAGCTCTAGTAGATAAGAAGTTTCGGCAATGATAATCCACCCATTTAACATTCATAATTCATAAGTAAGAAATATTTTAAGTGAAAGATACAAAAATAAATAAATTTTATAAGGAGGTAATATGAATTTAAAAAAATTATCCATAGCACTTATGATTTCAGCATTTTCAATGAGTGGTGCTATTGCAGAAGAAGTAACAATAGACATTGAAGGAAGTTTTAACCCATCAAGTGAATACCATTTAATTGCCGCATGTCCAACGTCAGACTGTCCACAGGTGGTAACACCAAAAACATCAAAATGTCCTAAATGTCATAAGAAAAAGAACAAATGTAAATGTAATCCTTGTGAAGAAGCACAAGAGCCGACCTGTAATTTAGATGAACCGGAACCATGTGCAGAAGAAGCAAACGCATGTCCTGCGATACCGGAATGTGAAAAGCAAAAAGTATCAACATGTGCAACATGTCCTGCTCCAAATCCAGATGAAAAGAAATATATGATGCAAACTTATGCATATCCTGCAGCTGTTTATGGAGGCAATAACATTGTTGGTGAAAAAGATGCAGGCATATACATTGGGGAAGCTCAAAATGGAGAAAATATAGGTATTCCTGTAGCCAGAGATAATAGTGGAATGACAGGAGCAGCAGCTTGTCCTTGTGTGGAAGATACTACTTCTCAAATTCAGACAGAGTCATATAACGACTGTGATACAATATCTATTCAAACAGAAGATAGCATGCAAGCAACAAGAAAATCATTACAGCCGTATGAAATTTCAACTATGACAGGAGCAGCAGCACCTCTTGTTAGTGCATTTGAAGACGTTCCTTCAGGTTTTTGGGCAGGTTGTGATATTAATAAGCTTACAGAAAATAATATAATTGCAGGTTATCCGGATAGAACATTTAAGCCAAATCTTCCTGTATCAAGAGCTGAAATGGCTACTTTAACAGTTAAAGGTTTTAATCTTTTAAATTCTGAAGCAAAATCTCATAAAACATTTAGAGATGTTCCAAAAAATTTCTGGGCAAATAAAATGATAAATAAAGCAGTAGCAAATGGTTTAATGGAAGGATACAATGATACTATGTTCAAGCCTAATAAACCAGTTACTCGAGCAGAAGCATTTACTATTTTATCAAAAGGTATTAGTTGTCCAATGACATTATGTGAAGCTAATGAAATTTTAAATAAATACTGTGATGCAGACCAAGTTCCGGAATGGGCTAAAATTTCTGTTGCAAAAGCAATTCAAGCAGGAGCATTATCAGATTCACCAAAACCTGATATGATAAATCCTAATAAAGATGCAAGTCGAGCAGAAATCGCATCAATGCTTGAAAATATAAGAGTTTCACTAGGATATTCAAACGTTGATAAAGTAACGGCAAGTGATTGTGGCTGTACAGGAGCTGCTGCTTATATTGAACAAGAAGAAACAGTTCAATTACCAACTATAGCACTTCATTTCAATGATGAAATTAATGCAAAATCATCAAATATAGGTGATAGATTTGCAGCAAGAACTACAGAAGATGTAACTGTAAACGGACAAAATTTCCCTTGTGGTTCAACAGTTAGAGGTAGAATTTTAGAAGTTGATAGACCATCTCATAATTGTCAAGGAGGATTAAAATTATCATTTGATACGATTGAACATGAAGGATGTAAAACAGAATTGCCCCAACAAGTATTATCAGCACAAGTAGATAAAACAAAAACTCCAAATCCTATAGCAAGACTAGTAACAGCACCATTTACATGGACAGGTTCACTTCTTGGTATAGCAGGCAGAACAGTAGGTGGAGCAATAGTTAATGCAGGTAATGCTGTAGAAAATGTAGTAGGTGGAGTAGGTATTGGTACAGGTGAAATTTTCCAAGGTCAATTCAAAGCAGCAGGAAGAAGTTATGGTGATTCTATAAAAAATCTTGTAAAAGCACCTATTGATACAACGAGAACAGCTTTATCTGGTACTATGGGATTGTTCCAAACAACAGGTGATGAAGTTGCATATTTAGTAGATCCAAAAGGAGCAAAAATTTCGTCAATTAATCCGAGAGAAAAAGTTACAGTAGCATTTGGCTGTATTCATAATAGATAATAACATATTTTGTTATTATAATTTAAAAATGGTTCCTGAATTAGGAACCATTTTTTTTATTATCTAACCGTCCAATTATTTGAGAATTTAGTTTTTTACGTAACGAAAAATGACACAGTTTAATATAAAAAATACTGAAAATGTTATATAAAATTAGTTCAAATCACTGAAATCTGTATTCATTTTTATACTGTGCCAAGTATTATTGTCATCTGGAAATGCTGTAGAATCAATTTTTTTCCATAACATTTTAAGAAAGTGCTTAGGACTTTTTTCCGGATATATATCATCTGTTGGTGAATAAGGGTCTCTGGTTGTTATATCTGCATATTTAGCAATGGCTTCTGAATACCCACTATTCAATAAATATTGTATTGAATGCATATAATTAGAATCAATATGAGCAGATGCACAAAGAGCTGTCATAAAAAATATTGATAAAAAAATTGATACTTTTTTCATAATTCACCTCATAGAATATTTTATTCATATTAATTTAATAATAAATCATTTTAACAGAGGATTTATGAAGTCTCTGCATAAACAATTTTCACAAATTCATCTAATAAATTATTTTCATCAACCCTTGCAACAATTTCACCTTTTTTAAAAATATAACCCTCACCATTTGCACCTGCAATACCAAAATCAGCATGTTTTGCTTCTCCAGGACCATTTACAGGACAACCCATAACAGCAATTGTAATATCCTTATCAAAGTTTTTAAATTTTTCTTCTGTAGCTTTTGCAAGAGAAATTAAATCAATTCCACATCTGCCACATGTTGGACAAGATATAAAATTAACACCTTTTTTTCTTATACCTAATGATTTTAATATTTGCCAACCGGCATAAACTTCTTCAACAGGGTTTTCGGTAAGAGAAACTCTTATTGTATCTCCAATACCTTCAGCAAGAAGTGTTCCCAAACCCACAGAAGATTTAATTAAGCCACCTTTTAATGTTCCTGCTTCTGTTACTCCAAGATGTAAAGGATAATCAACTTTTTCAGCCATTAATCGATATGCATTTATGGTTGTCATAACATCACTTGATTTCAATGAGATTTTAATTTGGTCAAAATCATTGTCCTCTAATATTTTAATATGACGCATAGCACTCATAACCATTTTCTCATATAGTGGAATAGACAAATCCATAAGATTTTTTTCAAGAGAACCTGCATTAATACCTATTCTAATAGGTATATTATGTTTTTTTGCCGAATTAACCACTAATTTAACAAATTCATCTTTTCCAATATTTCCCGGATTAATCCTTAATGCAGAAATACCATTTTCTATGCATTTTAAAGCAAGTCTATAATCAAAATGTATATCAGCAATTACTGGTATTTTGGATTTTTTTACAATTTCTTTGACTGCTTCAGCAGCATCTTTGTTAAGAACAGCAAGTCGAATAAGTTCGCAACCTGCATCTGTAAGTTCTGCAATTTGGTTTAGTGTAGATTTTATATCTCTGGTATCTGTATTACACATAGATTGGACGGTAATAGGATTATTGCCTCCAATTTTTACGCCACCGATTTCAATTATTTTTGAAAATCTTCTTTTAATCATATTAGCTTCCTGTTATAATGATAGAATAACATATTTTGGAGGATAAGGCTATGAAAATTGCTATAATTTCAGATATTCATGGAAATGACGAAGCATTAAAAGCAGTATTAGAAGATATAAAAACTCAAGAATGCAATAAAATATTTTGTTTAGGAGATTTAGCGATGGCAGGACCTGAACCGTCAAAAGTTGTTAATAAATTTAAAGAAATGCTAAAAAAAGATAATTTTTTACTTATTCAAGGCAATACCGATGAAAAACTAGGAACTTATGATAAAAATTTTGAAGAAAAATTAGAGCAATATGTTCCGGTGATGGCAAATGCTTATAGAGCTGATTTAAAAGAATTAACAGAAGATGATAAAATTTTTCTTGCAAACTTACCCAAGACATTAACTATAGAAGAAAACGGAGTAAAAATCATGTTATGTCATGGCTCACCGAGAAAGAATGATGAAAATATAACAAATGAATTAACTACAGAAGAAATTGAAGAAATTATAAAAGATGTTGATGCAGAAATAATATTTTGTGGACATACTCATGTACCTTGTGGCTATACAACAAACGAGGGTAAAATTGTTGTAAATGTAGGTAGTGTAGGCAGACCGTTTTCAGAAAAACCTGAAGCATGCTATGTAATTGTAGATATATCAGAAAATGGCGATTATGGAATAGAACATAGACTAATTAAATACGATTATGAAACTGCAGCAAAGAAGCTAGAAAAAAGAGGATTTAACGGAGCAGAAAAACTTGCAGCCATGTTAAAAAAAGCAACATCTAGATATCCTCAATAGAGGAAATATTTGCACATAAAAAAGTTTGTGATAATATAATAATAGATTGATAGAAGGAGAAGTGGCCGAGTCGGCTGAAGGCGGCACCCTGCTAAGGTGTTAAGTGGAGTAATCTGCTTCGTGGGTTCGAATCCCACCTTCTCCGTTTTTATTTTCGTGGATAGTGATTGTTTTTTCGAAACTTTTATTTTTTATTCATGTTGTTATTTGTAAATTTTCACCGAGTTTGAGACAAATGAGGGAGAAGTTTGAGAGTTATTTACAAAAAATTGGTGGGCTAGTGAGCCCACTTTACCTATTGATTGTACCATTACTACTAGTTCCAACTTCTTCTATATCTTCATCAAATCCTGCAAAAGCAAGCGTTCCACTCAATAACAACAAAATAAATGTTAATAATATTATAGGACATTTTCAAAGTTAATCGTTATACTTATGAAATACACATTTTTTAAGACTTGCTTGGCTATCTTTATCAGAAACATTCTTTACATATAAAGTCATATCTTTACTATTTTTTATGACTTCATCTCTATCACCAAAGAAACCGACATCATCTATAGCTTTCTTTAGGTTGCCTTTTGTTATATTGAATGTAGCTGACATATTACTCTTGACTATTTCTTCAACCTCTTTTACATTTCTACCAGAGTTAGAACACTCATCAACTTCTCCGGCATCATCCATTTTTTTTCCGTTACACTGTATATAAGTATCAATTTGTTTGCCATTATTGCAAACTAAATTGTTTGAAGTGTTTTGATAATTACACGTAAAAGACCAATTAGTCCCACTTACTGCTGAATTTGACCACTTTATATCAGCTTTTAATTGATTGTTTCCTATATCTTCAACAGATAAACTAGCCCGCTGACTATATAAATCTTCCCAATTACCTATATAATCCGCCTTTACTGCAAGTAAAGCATTTTTTGTATTTTGATTTTTACCGACTACTTCTTGATTACGATTCTTTTTGGTTACAGTGTTATTGTGTTCATAGGTAAAGCCAAATGTTACACATGATGTAATAACTAGACTGCTTACTATAATACCTTTCACAATACCTGATTTTACCATGTTAATCCTTTCAATTACGTAAATACATACTTGCTTTTACTTTTTCTTACAAATTTATTCTATCACAAAAATATTTTTATTGATAATAACATTACCTATTATGTAAAGTTAGTAGAAGGTTGGGTGAAACTCAACAAAAATAGTAATTTTAACAAATGATGGGTTGCACCCATCCTACAATATGTTAAAAATGTCCGGTTTCTGTCCACGGTAATTTTCCCTCTCCTCATTAAGGAGAGGGACTAAGGGTGAGGTGATGTTATTTTAATAAAAAGCCGACACCTCTCCCCTAACCCCTCCCCTTATTAATCTTATCAGGGGAGGGGAACAGGAAATGTCCGATTCCAGTTCATAGCCTTAAATCCACACTATATTTAAACAAAAGGTATAAAAAGCTGTTTTAAGGTGGATGTCAACCGGACATTTTCAGGATACAAATCGGACATTCTGGACATTTTGTGATACCAACTCTCACTCTGACGGAAGCCCCTCAATCTCAAATATATCGGTAAATTTTGTCTTTCGCACCCACAAAATCCCCGCTCCAATTGTCCGAATAAACTATATTATTTTTTTGGCACTTTTAGATTTGCAAATAGTTTGAGAATTTTAAGCCGAAAGTCAGTATTTATAAGACTTTCGGATTTTTTATATGTTTTGAAATAAAAAATCTCAAACCACCAATGAAAACTAATTTTGCACACAGTTTGAGAATGTTTAATTCTTCTTATTATAATTGAATTTTGCAAAAGTTTGAGATTTTGCAAACACTTTGAGAATATATGCACACAAAATTTTTAGTGGTAGGAAATTGGTAGTTTCAGTCTAAAAGTCGGTAAAACCCAAGTGGGAACTTGGTATTAGGCAAGTTCCGTATATTTGAGAAAATTATCATCAGGTTTGAGAATTTTAATCAACCAATTTGAAAAATTCACATTAGCATATTTTAGCAAAAGGCTTAAATATTTACCCAAACACGCCATAATTAAAATGATAGAGCCAAATTTAAGGTGGTTCCGATTATGGCAGCACAAGAAACATATATAAATATAGATAAGGTTGCAGAGTTAAAAGGACTAAAAAGCAACCGTTCCCTAAGGGTAGAAATCAATAAAGAAAACAGCAAATATAAAGCAAGAAAAATTAAAACACAGGGCGGTTATACTTATGAAATCTTGTTTTCAACATTAGAATCAGAAATTCAAGAAAAACTAATTGATGAAGAAATAAAATCTCATTCTATAATTCCTGTTAATAATCATTCTGAATTTAGAACTCAAAAATTAAAGACAGAAGCACTTGCAAAAGTTGATTTAATCACATCTTTAAAAGATTTCAGAACTCATTTTAGAACTCAAAAAGAAGCAGATTTAACTTTTTTAGAATTATATAATTCAGGAACACATTTAAAAGATGTCTATAAAATATTAGGAAAAATTGCTGCTCGTTCAAGTCTTTTAAGGTGGATAAAAACTTATGAAGATAATAAT
>JAFQYI010000180.1 GCA_017406505.1 bacterium | reverse complement strand
TTTTTTGATTTTATTTTTTGTTATATTATTTGAATTTATTACATATTATTTTATTGGTAAAATTGAAGGTTGGTATCCTGATAATAATATTAAAAGAATAGATTTTACTTTAGATAAAATCGGACAAAAAAGATATGGTTTTAAATTTAGGGAACCTTGCGAAACAGGATATAAAAAAGCTCCGATTGTTTTATATGGTTGTTCTTATACTTATGGAGACGGTTTAAAAGAAAATGAAAATTTTAGTTATTTTTTGTCAAAATATGCCAAAAGACCTGTTTATAACTTTGGTTTATCAGGACGAGGAATGCAGCAGGCATTATACATAATGCAAAATCAACCACTAATTCAACCCGAGCCAGAATACATATTTTATACATTCCTGAACAGACATATAAGAAGATTATATATGTCTTGTGTATTCATAGATGTTTTTAATTTCTTTTCTTACGAATATAAAAATAATCAATTTGTAATCAAAAATGATAAATTAAAATCTATAAAAAATACAATGTTATACCAGTCAATAATGTATCATATAGTTATTCCTCTTATAAAAGAAGAAAATAAATATAATTTATTTATAACTTATTTGAAAGAAATGAAAAAGGTACTAAAAGAAAAATATCCAAATGCGAAATTTATATTAATTCTATATGATAGAAAAAATAACGAATATATTAATTTAACAAACGAAAGAATACAAGAAATAGAAAATATTGGTATAGAAGTAATCGATTTTGATGAAATTTTTGGAGATAAATTATATCAGTTGGAATACCAACTGAGCGAGATGGATAATCACCCCAATGCAAAGGCTTGGGAAATGATAGTTCCAGAAATTGTAAAAAGAGAAAAGATGTAAAAAGAGATGGAAAATAGCCCATCTCTTTTAGAATATTTATTTCAGCAGAGAATGTCCTGTCATTTCTTTAGGCTGTTCAATGCCGAGCAGGGCAAGGATTGTCGGTGCAACGTCGCACAGAGCTGCATCTGAATCTTTATCATTATAATGACCATCAATAACTCTTGTTACATGAAACATTTATCCATTTATGATGTTTGTTCCATCTTCTCCTTCTGGAAATAATAACCTCATTTGTTTTCTTGGTTTTTCTAGATATTCTCCTAATATATCTGCATCTGTTTTCTTTCTGTTTATATCTTTTTCTGAATATAAGCTATAAATATAATTAAAAGAATTATCACCAGTGAGGACATTAATATCACTCAAATATTTGAACAAAAAAACTTCTACAAAAGTATATAGAGCCATTTTTGAAGATGCAAAGGTCATTTTTTCAAGATTCCTGCAATTCTAACATCTAAATCAGTTGGATCAATATCTTCCTGTTTTAATATTATATCGTTTGTATCTGATATTGATAATGCAACTAAATCAATATAAAAAGATTTTAAGATTTTGATAGAAAATGAGGGTTAATTTACTTTTGTGTAAAATCGTATATAATTACCTGAATTTAAAATAAAGATGGTTGAATTGAGTCGTATTTAAAATTTAAAATTTTAGCAGCATAAGGGGTGATTTTACGACCTCTAGGAGTCCTTTGAATAAAACCTTCTTGTAATAAATATGGTTCATATACTTCTTCAATAGTTTTGGAATCTTCTCCAAGTGCTGCAGCCAATGTTTCTAAACCAACCGGACCTCCTTGATATTTTTCACCAATTAAAGCTAATAAGGCTCTATCAGTTGCATCCAATCCATATTTATCAATATTTAGATTATCAAGAGCTTCATTAGATATTTTTTCATTAACAATACCATCGTACTTTACTAATGCATAATCAGCAACTCTTTTGACTAATCTGTTAGCAATTCTCGGTGTTCCTCTTGAACGCTTTGCAACTGCTAAAGCTCCATCTTCTGTTATATCTATATTTAAAATTTTAGCAGTACGCTTAACAACTTGTTTAAGTTCATCTTGAGAGTAAAATTCTAATCTATGAACAATACCAAACCTATCACGTAGTGGTCCGGATAGAGCACCTGCTTTAGTCGTTGCTCCTATTAAGGTAAATTTAGGAACAGGTACTCTTAGTGTTTTTAAAGACTGCCCTTTTCCTGTATTCATATCCAGAAAAAAATCTTCCATTGCAGGATATAAAATTTCCTCAGCAATTTTATTCAATCTGTGAATTTCGTCAATAAATAAGACTTCACCAGGTTTTAATGACATTAAAATACCTATTATATCTCTAGGTCTTTCTAATGCAGGAGCAGATGTAATCTTTATTTCAGCCCCAGTTTCATTTGCTATGACACAGGCCAAAGTTGTTTTACCCAATCCGGGAGGACCATAAAAAAGTAAATGGTCTAATGGTATTTCTCTTTTTTTCGCTGCCTCTATTGATATTTTCAACATATTTTTTAGATTTGTTTGACCAATATAGCTATCAAAAGTTTTTGGACGAATATTACTCTCAAATGTCATATCAAATTCTGTAATTGATGGTGTCATTTTTTCATCATTGAGAGATTTAATATTTTTACTTTGCTCATTATCAGAAATTATCATACAGTGCAGTCCTACTATAACAACTATTTTATAATGCTTTTTAAATAAGTATCAATAAATGGTTCAATTTCTCCGTCCATTACTGCATCAACATTACCAATTTCAAGATTTGTTCTATGATCTTTGACCATTTTGTACGGATGAAAAACATAAGAACGAATTTGAGAGCCAAAATTAATATCCATATTTTCACCCTTTAATGAAGATAGTTTTTGTTCATGCTCAGCTTGTTTTATAGCAAGCAACTTTGATGCAAGTATTTGCATAGCTGTTTCTTTATTTTGCAATTGAGAACGCTGCTGTTGGCAACGAACAACAATACCTGTCGGTTTATGTATAATTCTGACAGCTGTTTCAACTTTATTTACATTTTGCCCACCTGCACCACCTGAACGCATTGTATCCACTGTAATATCTTCCGGTGGGATAACTATTTTTTTCTCAAAATCTTCTATTACAGGACTAACTTCCAGACTTGCAAAACTTGTTTGTCTTTTGCCGTTTGCATTAAAAGGAGAGATTCTGACAAGTCTATGCACTCCTTTTTCAGCTTTTGCAAGTCCATAAGCATATTTTCCACAAATTTTAACTGTTGCAGATTTTATTCCGGCTTCTTCACCATCATTTTTTTCAATTAACTCTGTTTTCCAACCTTTTTTTTCAGCCCATCTGCAATACATTCTTAACAGCATTTGAGCCCAATCTTGTGCATCAGTACCACCTGCACCTGCATTTACGGTTATAATAACATCGTCTTTGTCATATTCGCCACTTAATGTTTTTTCAATTTCTTTAGCTTCAAGTTCTTTCAATAATTTTTTAAGATATTTTTCACAATCTTTTAAAAGGTATTCCTCTTTACATTCCTCATAAAGTTCAAACATTACTTCAACATCTTCAAGAGTTTGTCGCCAGCTCATTATTTGAGCAAGTGTATCTTTAGCATCTTTTAGTTCTTTAGAAATTTTTGATGAAAGTTCGGCATTTTCCCATACTGATGGTTTTTGAAGTTCATTTTCACATTTTTGGACACAAGAACTAAGCTCTGTCGGATTCAGATATTTTTCTGCCTTATCAAGCTCAATTTTTGCTGTATTAAAAAATTGCTTTAATTCATCTTGTATCAATTATTTTACTTTCTTTTTATCTGTTGCAAATTCCGAATCCATTCTCGGAAATACCGGTGAAATTTTTTCTTTTTCGGTAATTTTCCCTGCCTGAAGTTTATTTTGTTCTATCTGAGAATATTTAATACTTTTTTCCAGTGAAAGTTGTTTAAATATTTTACCTGAAATATTAGGACAATATGGATATAGCATAACAGCTATTTTTCGCATTGCTTCTAAAACATTATATAATACTATGCCACATTCTTTCATTTTACCTTCTTTTGCAAGAGTCCAAGGTGCATTATCTGCAACATATTTATTTACAGTATTTGCAAATTCAACAATTACATTTGCTGCCTCTGCAATTTGATAACCATCAAATAATTTTTGTACATTAATTATAGCTTCATTTCCGGCATTTAAAATACAGTCATCATTTGAGATAAATTCAGACTTAATTTCTCCGTCAAAATATTTTACAAGCATATTCAAAGAACGGTTCAAAAGATTTCCTATATTATTAGCTAAATCTGCATTAACTTTTTCTTTAAAATCTTCATCTGAATAATTCCCATCACGTCCAAAAGACGCAGATGTTACCATATAATATCTTAATGCATCAGGCTCTTGAAGTTCAAAAGCTTTTAAAATATCTGCAGGAGCTATAACATTTCCAAGTGATTTACTCATTTTAGTTTCATCAATAGTTATCCAGCCATGAGCACAAATAGATTGAGGAAGTTCTACTCCTAAGGACATTAATATAGCACTCCAATATATAGCATGAAATTTCAAAATATCTTTACCAATAACTTGAACATTTGCAGGCCAATATTTTTTAAATTTGTCAGACGGATTTTCTGTATCATATCCCAATGCTGTAATGTAGTTGGATAAAGCATCAATCCATACGTATATAACTTGTTCCTCATCATCAGGAACAGGTATGCCCCAAGATACTGAATTTTTATTTCTGGATACTGAAATATCTTCAATATTTTCTAGTTGTTTAATAACTTCATTAACTTTAAAATCAGGTTGTAAAAATTTAGGATTATCTTTAATATGTTTAATTATTGCGTCTTTGTATTTTGTAAGTTTGAAAAAATAATTTTCTTCAAACACTTCTTCCGGTTTTTTTAAATGGTCAGGACAAAGACCATCTGCTGTTAAATCTCTTGCATTTAAAAAAGATTCACAACCTGAACAATACAATCCTTTATATGAATGTTTATAAATATCCCCATTTTCAACAAGTTTTTTAAAAATTTTTTGAACAGTTTTTTTATGACGTTCTTGAGTAGTTCTGATAAAATCAGAATATTCAATACCTAAATCAGCCCATGTCTGTTGGAAAGATGATGAATTTTCATCACATAATTGTTGAGGAGTAATTTCTCTGCTATCAGCTGTTTTTTGAATTTTTATACCGTGTTCATCAGTACCTGTTAAAAAATAAACATCATCAATTCTTTGAGAAAAATGCCGACAAATTACATCACACAATATTTTTTCATAAGCATGACCAATATGAGGTTTGCCGTTTACATAATCTATCGCTGTTGTTAAATAAAACTTGTTCATATTGCCTCTTTTTATTTATAATAAATGTTATAAAATATCATAAGAATATCATAAATAAATAAAAAAAAAAACAGTAATATTGAAAGGTATAAACATGAGAAATGATGGCAGAGCTAATAATGAAACAAGAAAAATAAAATTTACAACAGATTACACAAAAAATGCCTTAGCTTCTGTATTAGTTGAATTTGGAGATACTAAAGTTATAGTAACAGCAACAAATGATGATAAAAAACCAAAATGGATGGATAAAGATGATTTAAGAGGCTGGGTTACAGCTGAATATTCATTATTGCCAACATCTACATCAACAAGATGTCAAAGAGAACGTTCAAAAGTTTCCGGAAGAACTCAGGAAATCCAGCGTTTAATCGGTAGAGCATTACGTTCTTGTGTAGATTTAGAAAAGCTTGGTGATAGAACAATTATTATTGATGCTGATGTTATTCAAGCTGACGGAGGAACAAGGTGTGCAAGTATATGTGGAGGATTTGTGGCACTTTCTCTTGCAATAAAAAGATTGATTAATGATGGCAAGCTTGAAGAAAACCCTATTTTAGAACCAATAGCAGCTGTTTCGGCAGGTATATTTAATGGGGAAGTTATTCTTGATTTAAACTATGAAGAAGATTCATCTGCTCAAGTAGATAGTAATGCTGTTATGACTCTCTCAGGAAAAGTAATTGAATTTCAAACTACAGCCGAGGGAGAACCATACGAAATTGAAAAAATGAATCAAATAATTGAGCTTTCAAAAAAAGCTATTAAAGATATTATTACTTTATATCCTAATATTGAATAATAAAAAGAGATACCGTTTTTTAATCGATATCTCCAATATGGTGCGAGTAAAATAGAAATACTATAGGAATGATAGATGAATCATCACTCCATTTTATTTCAGATATATATATAAAGTATTAAAAAAATACAAAATTTCAATTTTTGAATATATTGTTACATTTTTAACATTTAAAAAGTTTTAATACTTATTTTCTATGTTATACATCAATACTATTTTATCCACTTGAATGTAGTAGCTGAATCACTTTCATTAATATTTCCCTGTACTGTCGCTCTAAAATATTTTACATCTTGGTTCTTGTATTCTATATCAGGAATTTTCTTTATCTCCTTTGCATATAAGCCTTCTTCTACATCTTTTGATATCATATTAAATATAGTATTTGCTGATAAATTTCCTATTGGTCCGAATAAATTCTCTATTTTTTTCCCTAATTTGCCATACACAACTATGTCGGCTTCACTTTCTTCTATATTGTAACAACCATTCATATATAAACTCATATTTATTCATTGCGAATATAATCTTAAATTGTCAATCTTTCCTCTATTAATATTAAAAATACCGGTAATTGTTGAAAATGTACCATGCTTAAAAGGTTTCATTAATTCTATTAAGTTATTTACAGAAAGCGTAGTAAATCCACTATAAAATATATTTGATGCTCTTATCAAATATTCTAATGAACCAAGTTTGGGCATATTTCCATCTTTTACTGAAAAATATATAATACCTTTAGAATTTTTTATCTTCTCTGTTTCATCTAATCCTGAAGTTTGTATTGATACCTTTACATCAGCCTTGCCTGTTATTTGATTTTGTAAACCCAAAAATGATGCTGCTGCACTATTAGAATTTATACCTTTGGCTTTGAATAAACAATTTGTATTTCCATCTTTAAAATTATATGTTATTTTATTTTCTGCTATTCCATCTGCAATTTTAAAATTTTCTGCATTGATTTTTAATTCTGCTTTATTATCAAGTGAAAAATTTGCTTCTAAATTTGTTATCTGACAATTCTTATATTTTATATTATCTGCTTTTAATACACCTTTGTTTATTATTATATCTGATATATCAAATTTAATATCTGTCTTTACACTATTATTTGAATATGCTTCTATACTCAATCGATTTAAATACTCTATCAATCTTTCTAAATCCATTTTTTGAATTTCTAATAACACATTTCGAACCTTAATAGGAAATACTGCTGAATTATATATTTGGGTATTAAAATTAAAATCTGTATCGACAAAAGTTCCATTTGAAACTATCTCTATTTTATCATTATTTGCCAATAAAATTCCCTTTTTTACTTGTGTATTGTAT
>JAFQYI010000179.1 GCA_017406505.1 bacterium | reverse complement strand
TGATAAATTCAAGATTGAAACACCAATCGGATCATATAATCCTGACTGGGCAGTATTTTTGGAAAAAGACGGAGAACAAAAATTATACTTTATTCTTGAAACAAAAGGTACAACAAGTTTATTTGATTTAAGACCAACAGAACGATTAAAAATAAATTGCGGAAGAAAACACTTTGAGGCATTAGATGGAGTCGAATTCTCTGAATTGCCTGTTAAAGATTGGACAGAATTTAAGGTTAATCTGTAAGCAAAAGGAGCAAATTTGCTATCACACGATACTATAAAAAGAATTTCGGAAATCTTTTGTGGAGATATTGCAGGTTTATATACATATAAATCCGGTCCAAAGCTTGTGAATTTCTTTAATCAATATTTTGGCAATAATGACATTTATGAGCAAGGCTTTCCTTCAAGATGGCGATATGTTTATGACAATCTGATTAACATTTTTAATTCTCAACAAATTAACAAATTTTTTAATATTATTCTCAGTAAAAGGTATATTATACAAGATTGGAAATGTTCAGAGCCGGAAGCTGCGAAAAGATCAGAAGAAATTTTAAATGAATTTAATAAAATAATAGATTTAGATGCTTATATAATTATAAAAAATGGAGAGGAGTATAATTGTATAGAACAGGACCTTGACCTAGAATTTATCGGTAGTGGCGGTTTTGCTAATGTTTATCTTCAAAAATCTACAGGATTAATTTTAAAAAAATTAAAAGATGAATATTTATCTGATGACGGTATCCGTAGCAGATTTAAAAGAGAATACAATATAACAAAATCACTATCTGATTTGCAAGCAGTTATAAAAGTCTATGATTACTATGAAGATAACTGTTCTTATACTATGGAAAAAGCAGAGCAAACATTAGAAGAGTACATTGAAAATTCATATTTAGATGATGAAATTAGAATTAAATGTATCAGACAAATATTGAATTTATTCGCTGAAATTCATAAAAGAAATATAGTTCATAGAGATATAAGTCCAAATAATATTTTTATTTTAAACGGAATTTTAAAAGTAGCTGATTTTGGTTTGGGGAAAGATTTAAATATCTTTACTTCTCATCAAACTTGTATGACAAATTCATTAGGACAACTGCGTTATTGTGCACCAGAACAATTTATGCAATTAAAAGAGGCAGATAAACAAAGCGATGTTTTTTCTCTTGGCAGACTAATCAATTATATAATGACAGGAAATTCTACAAATTATCATCATCAATTTAAAAATGCTACTGAAAAGGCCACAAATGAAAATTCATTATTTAGATATACGGATGCAGAAAATTTATTAAAACATATAGAAAAAACTATTGCATATAATTTAAAAGCTGAAAACAAACAACAAATTTTAGACAAAATCTTTTTAAAAAAATATGATGATGAAGTTGAAACTTACCTATCGGAGTTATCAAGTGAAGAAATCTGTAAGCATCTGATTAACTGCATAAAAGGTTTTCCTGAAGCATTAATAAATTATATGAAGCAAGAAGAAAATCATGCAAATGATATTATTTTAAGTATCGATAAACATTATGAGCATTTGTGCAAAAAGTTTGAAAATTTTGACCCAATTGCAAATTTAATGTATTTGATTTTGCAAGAAAATTCATTGCCATATGTGGTAAAGGAACTTGCAGCAAAAATTTTAGTATATATAGCAAATACTGTTAATCGATTCTTTGCACAACACTTAATAGAATCTTTGCAAAGTAAAGGAATTGAACCATTACTTGAAGAAATTTTAGTTGGTTCATATTAATTAATTAAAATTGTTAAATAATCATTTACCCTGTTACAAATAATCATCTAGAGTGTTAGTTTACATTAGGAACTTTTAACCAAGGAATTTCGCCAATTTCATTTAATCTTGTTGGGTTTATCCAACGACATCTGGCTGCATTTACATAAATTTCTTCCTGTGATAGTGAACCAATAAAATGTGTGGTTCTATTAGTTTGCTTTAGGTCATTAACCGGTACACGTAAGTCCCTTGAATAAAAATACACTTCTGTTTCGCTATTTCCTGTTATTTGTTGTGCATATTGATTCATATAACTAAAAAAATTATCTCTGATTTCTTGTAGTTGTTCAGTATTCATATTTTTTATGAACGTTTTATTAAGTTCTATATTGTCCATCAACAAAACAGGTTTATCTTCCATCTTTCCCATAAATACTCTTGACATTCCAACGACATTATCTTTTGAATCGTATAATTCAACAACATTATATGCTGTGTTTAAAAGGTATAAAGGCGTTGCCGCTGAATTTCCGCCGGTTCCTATTGCAGTACAGCAAGTTGTTTTATTGCCTATAAATAAATCCTCTTGAGGATTTCTATCCCACATTTTTATTGTCATTTTTTTGCCTGCAACTTCGAATTGTAAATCTGTAATTTCAGGTGACAGCCACTTATCGTAGTTCAGACCTTCTTTTTCAAACGCTTGTTTTGTCCGCATATTTGCTTGTCCATATTTGTTAGATGGATTTGTTATAAATTCTTTAAAATCTCCTATAATTGATTCTCTTATGCATGTATATAAATTATTTCTTTCCGCATTTGCATTTATCGATAATTCTATTGATTCATACATTTTTTGTAGAATTTCTTTGTCGGAATATTTATCTATATTTTTTAGCATATGTACCAATTCGTTCAATATCATTATTGCATTATCTGAAATGTTCCCTAGAAGTTGCAGATTGTTTAAAATATCCTCATAGCATTTAATAATATTCTCTTTGCGAACTATATTCCCTCTTATTTGATTAATAGTTATTTTAAATTTTTCTTCAAATAAGTTATCAATGTTTCTTAAAATTTCGCTCGATTTATCTATTAATGCTAAATATGAATATTCTTCGTTAAATAATTTTTTATTTTTCAACATATGGTTATTTGGGTTAATTCCTGCTTTTTTCAATATTTTATGCTGAATAATTAATTTAATTGAATTTAAATCTATTTTACCACTTTCTGTTGCTTTAATAATCGGACTCATATCAATTTTTGCACGTTGAAAAATTTCTACAATTTGACAAAGTTGAATTTTTTCTTTTGGAGAAAGAGGTTTATTATTGGTTACAGATTTACAGACCAATGCTTTTGAAAGTATTTCAAAATTATCTTCTGTTAATTCATTTAATTGCTTTATTTGTACTTCAAATAAATCCGTACGTCTATCCAGCATATGATTTATTGTATCAGCATCAACATATTTAAATGCTGTCAAAATTTCCGGAAGATTATTACATAAAAATTTAATTATTTTTTCTCTTTCCCTATTTAGCTCATAGGTTGGTAATTCCGGAAATTTATTATCAATCGGAGTCGAATATTTAATATCTATTCCACTCAAATACTGATTTGGTTTTTCGTAAAGTAATTTGAATGTATACCTTGATAATTTTCTAATTCCATTTAAAAAATCTTCTTTTGATAATCTTGATTTACAAAGTAATTCCAATGGGCTTGGATATTTATAAATCTTATCCATGTTGTTATTACAGTTTGTTAAATTGTCTATATTTAATATTTTTATTAATTCTTTTTGATATTTTCCGGCTGAATGTTTTTCTATTTCTTTATCGTAAGAATCATCAATTAAAAAAATCATTAAATCTGAAATTGTATTTTTATCAATGTTATTTAAAAGTTCATTTAATTTTTCAAATTTGAAAAACTTAGTATATTTAATCGCTTTTTGATAATTCTCAGGTTTAAAATTTTTAATTGCATTATGTATTTTCAAACCACTATCATATATATTTGGATTATACTTAAGTAATTCCGCAAAAAAAGCTGTTTGTTCTTCCGTTAACGGATAAGATTCTTTTCCCTCTTTTTTTTCACCGTTTAAAATAAGGTCAATGTCGCTTAAATGTTCATAACAACCTTTAAAATTATATTTTTGAAAAAAGCCTATTATCTGTGGATATTTATTCAAAGTTTCTACTATAGATTCTAAAATATCAACTTTGTAATAATTTAAATTTGACCATTCTTTTGCCTTTTTGATAACAGTATCGCGAATATAGGCATTATTTCCTATTCCTTTTAAAATTTCAATTAAGGAATTTATATTATTGTTATTATTAAAGTATGAATTAGTATCAATTTTTAATAAATGATTTAAAAAAGGGTAACTTTCTTTATCTATATCTTCACGAAGTACAGTACAAATTGTACTATCTGAATATTCATATTTGTTTTGTTGATTTTT